>JALVDE010000305.1 GCA_027009375.1 Gammaproteobacteria bacterium | reverse complement strand
AGTATAGTTGAGATAAACAAAGCTTACATCCTAGACAATTTTACACAACCCTTTAAGCACCATATCGGTATAACTCACAATGCCGATAATTTCCTTGTCCTGCACCACCGGTGCACGGGACAGACCCAGGTGTTCAAACAGGCGGGCACAATAGCGAATATCCATATCCGGCGGTACGGTTACAGCCGGTTTGGTCATGACTTCGTAAACATTGGTTCGATTCGGGGATTTGTCCAGAGCCAGTACCTGGCGGGCAATATCAGAAACCACTACCACACCCCATTCATCGTGATCATGACGTTTATTAACAATCAGTGTTTTGGTTTCAATATGTTTCATTTCCTGCAGGGCTTCCTGAACGGTTTTCATGCCGTCAACAAAATCCACCTGGGTTTTCATGACATCTTTAACCTGTATGAGCATTGGCTTCATATTCTTTCCTCAATTTTCTCGCTTAATTCTTCAATCTGGTGAGATACACCGACCGCATCTTCTACATCAATCTGGAAGGCTATGCCGGTGCCCGGGGTATTATCAAACTTGCCCACCTCACTGATGGTCTCCAGAACTTCCCGGCTCAGGTGTTCTTCCACCAGTAACAGAAGCACATCACGCTGGGTTTCCAGAGTCAGACCAAAAAAGGTTTTGGTTTTTTTTATACCTTCACCGCGGGCATTATTGATGACCGTGGCACCGGTTGCACCAGCACTGCGGCTGGCATCGAGAACCGCATTGGTAACATGGTCGTCTACCAGGGCAATAATCAGTTTAAAGCGCATAATACTTTGTCCTCTGGTTGTATATTAAAAGCCGAATAGCAATGTAAAAAATGTATATATTATTAACACTCATAGTCTAAAATTCTGTTAACACTTAACACTTAACACTTAACACTTAACACTTAACACTTAACACTTAACACTTAACCCTTATTCCGGTTTCGCCTGCTGTACCAATGTGACAGCTGGGCATAGGCCAGAACTGATATAATGGGAAATAAACTGGCAAAAGCAATCAGTCCGAAACCGTCAATCAGTTCACTGCGTCCCGGTACCCTGGATGCCAGGCCTATGCCCAGGGCCGTGACAATGGGGACGGTAACAGTTGATGTAGTTACACCGCCGGAATCATAGGCCAGCGGAATGATCATTTTGGGTGAATAAATGGTCTGAATAACCACGACAATATAACCTGTAATAATAAAATAATGCAGGGGCAGTCCGGTAACAATGCGCCAGGAACCCAGGGAGATACCGACGGCGACACCCAGTGCAACCGCAATTCTCAGCCCCCAGATCCCGATAGAGCCGCCGGATACTTCATTGGCTTTAATGGCCACAGCCAGTAGTGAGGGTTCGGCAATGGTGGTGCTGAAACCAATGGTAAAAGCAAAAATATACACCCAGTAGTACTGGGTCCAGTGTATGGTCACACCCTGCCGCAGTGACTCGGCGCTGTGTTTGATAAACTCCAGGTCGGTTAACTGGGCGGCCATCATACGGCCGATGGGAAACAGGGCATCTTCCAGCCCCTGTAAAAACAGAGCCAGTCCCAGTACCACATAGAAAAAGCCGATTAACACCCGTTTCAGATTAGGAATGTTTTTGCGGATCACAAATATCTGAAAACCGAAAATAATCACGGCAATAGGAAGCACATCCTTAATGGTATGCATAAAGGTAATGGCAAAGCGTACTAACTCATCAATAATGCCTTCCATCAATAAGTCATCCCATAGGCCATCACAAAAATCATGGGGGTCAGTGAGGCCAGAGCAATCAGGCCAAAGCCGTCAATCATAGGATTACGGCCCTTGATACTGGAGGCCAGACCAATACCCAGAGCGGTCATGAGCGGCACGGTAATGGTTGAAGTGGTTACCCCGCCGGAATCATAGGCAATACCAATAATTTCTTCAGGGGCAAAAGCGGTCATGGAGACGACTATGACGTAACCGCCGATAATTATCCATTGAATTGGCCAGCCTTTAATAATACGTAAAACCCCGATAACGGCAGCCAGGCCGACAGAAAAGGCAACCGTAAATTTAAGTCCGTTGGCATATTGTTTAATGGCCAGATCGGTGGCTTCAATGACACCGCCTTCGGCGGCAATCCGGGCGGCTTTTTTTGATACGGCAATGAGAGCGGGCTCTGCTACTGTTGTACCAAAACCCAGGGCAAAGGCAAAGATCAATAACCACATAATATTACCCTTGCGGGCAAAGGCAAAAGCCATGGACTCGCCAATGGGAAACAGCCCCATTTCCAGGCCGTAAATAAAAAAAGTCAGGCCGACTACAACAAAAACTGAACCGACAATAATTTCAGCGACATCCGGGATAGGCTGCTGTAGAACAAAAATCTGAAACAGGGCAATCACAATAGCAATCGGTGCCAGATCGCGAGCACTATTTGCCGTGGTGCGGACAAACTGTAACAGAGGACGTCTCATCTATAAGGTAACCCGGAAAAATAAAGCAGCTGGCACAAACAAAAATCCTCAACTATATTTTTAGCTAATTGATATCCTGAAAGATATTAATATAACAATAAAGCCTTATTTACCAGAATTTTTTTAAAAAAGCTAAAGCTTTAATGATTCTATCCGATAGAGCTAATTAAGAAGTAATAGTGTATGACTCTCTGGTACACAGCGGCTATGTCAAAAATCTGCAAAACTGACCCGGAATAATTATGAGTGAATCTGAAATCCGTTCTGAAAAGAATGAAGCAGGAACCGTTATTTTTGATAATTCCCTGGATATAACTCTGGTGGCTGGTTATTTTGAACAGTTCAGTCAGCTGTTAAATGAACAGAAAAGCATTATTTTAAATGGTGCAGATATTGAACGGGTTGATGGCGCGGGTCTGCAGCTGCTGGCGGCTTTTTTCAAGTCGGCAGAATTTCTGCAAATCAGCGTTCAGTGGCAGGGAGCATCCGATACTTTAAAGTACGGTGCGAAAATCTCCGGTTTAACTGGCGTACTGGCACTGGATTGACTATCTTTAAATGAACCGTACCGATTTAACACTATTGCTAATGGAGAATAAATTATGCCCAGGTCAATTCTAGCCGTTGATGATTCAACATCCATGAGACAGATGGTTGCATTTACCCTTAAGGGTGCCGGCTATGAGGTGGAAGAAGCGGCTGATGGACAGCAGGCGCTTAATATAGCCAAAACCAGAAGTTTTGATTTAGTACTTTCTGATGTCAATATGCCGGTTATGGATGGTATTGAACTGATCCGTCAGTTGCGGGCTTTGCCGGCCTATAAGTTTACTCCGATTCTGATGCTTACCACGGAAGCCGGGACAGAAAAAAAAATGGAAGGTAAAAATGCCGGTGCTACCGGCTGGATTGTTAAACCCTTTAATCCGGATCAATTACTAAATACGGTTAAGCGGGTGCTGGGTTAATAAACAGCAGCCATATTATATAAACAGAGCGGACCTGGCAATAATTTTACCAGG
Source organism: Gammaproteobacteria bacterium (assembly GCA_027009375.1). GTDB lineage: Bacteria > Pseudomonadota > Gammaproteobacteria > GRL18 > GRL18 > JANELJ01. The sequence goes on along the minus strand of JALVDE010000305.1, from coordinate 5,924 downwards.
GAGAGAATCAGATAATGAGTATTGATTTATCACAATTTAAGCAGACATTCCTGGAAGAAAGTGATGAAGGGCTGGATGTACTGGAGTCAGGCCTGCTGGCACTGGACTCGGGAACTGCTGATGATGAAGTGATTCATGCCGTGTTCCGGGCTGCTCATTCAATTAAGGGGGGAGCCGGTACTTTTTCTCTAACAGAAATTGCCAGCTTTACCCACGTTATGGAAACCCTGCTGGATGAAATGCGTGACGGGCGCAGGGCAATCAGTAAAGAAGCCATTAATGTTCTGCTTAATTCAGTCGATGTACTTCGTGAATTACTGGATGCGGCCCGTGATGATGTGTCGCCTGAAATGGGCAGAGTGAATGAGGTTCAGGCAAAACTGGAAGCGGTATTAAATGCCGGTAATGATCAGGCAACAGAAGCTCAACAGGATGCAGAATCAGAGCAGAAAGAGCCGGAGTCAGATGGCTGGGTTATTAAATTTCACCCCCATGAACATATGCTTAGAACCGGTAATGATACCGTGCGTATGTTTAAGGAGCTGGCGGCTCTGGGTGATCTTGAAAACCAGGTGGATTTAAGTGGTCTGCCGGAATTTGAACATATGGATCCGGAACTGAGTTATTTAAGCTGGACTGTCCATTTAAAAAATAATGAACAACAGGGGCCTATAGATAAGGCTGTTATAGAAGAAATATTTGAATGGGTTGAAGATGACTGTGATTTAACTATCGAGCCTTTAATTTCTCAGGCAGATGATACCAGTACATCAGAACGGCTTGATTCCCCGCAAGCTGCTGAAACGCAAACTGCAGCGGATAATGTTACTCCCATTACTGTAGAAAGTGATTCTCAGACAGTGCTTTCTAAAGAGCCTGCAGCCGGGGTGCAGCCGCCTTCCAGAACTCAACAATCCGTCGGAGCTCAACAAAAGCCAGCTTCCAGAAAGAAAAAAGTAACTGAAACCGGTTCCATCCGTGTGGGTACTGACAAAATTGATAGCCTCATTAATATGGTAGGGGAACTGGTTATTACCCAGTCTATGCTCAGCCAGATGGGTGAAGATTTTTCCATGGAAAAAATCGAAGATCTGAGAGAAGGGCTGGCCCAGCTGGAACGCAATACCCGGGAACTGCAGGAAAGTGTTATGCGTATTCGCATGCTGCCCATCAGTTTTTCCTTTCAACGTTTTCCCAGACTGGTTCACGATCTGAGCCAGAAAATGAATAAGAAAATTGAGCTTAAAATGCTCGGTGAACAGACTGAGCTGGATAAAACCGTTATGGAAAAAATCGGTGATCCGCTGGTGCACCTGGTGCGCAATTCACTGGATCATGGTATTGAAGATCCACAGACTCGTCTTGCAGCGGGTAAGAGCGAAACCGGCACGATCACTCTTAATGCCTATCATCAGGGCGGTTTTATTATTATTGAAATTTCCGATGATGGCGCAGGCCTGCCCAGAGATAAATTATTAAACAAAGCCATAGAAAAAGGCCTGGTGACTGAACAGGATAACCTGCCCGATGAAAAAATTTATGATCTGATTTTTCATCCCGGCTTTTCTACGGCAGATCAGGTCAGTGATATTTCCGGTCGGGGCGTAGGCATGGATGTGGTGCGTAAAAACATCAAGGAGCTCGGCGGTAATGTTGATGTCAGCACCGAAGAAGGTAAGGGCACGACCTTTACTATCCGTTTACCTTTAACCCTGGCTATTCTTGATGGACAGCTGGTTAAGGTCGGTAACGAAACTTATATTATTCCTCTGGTGTCAATTATTGAATCACTGGAAATTGAAACAGATAATATCAATACCATTGCCGGTACCACTGAAGTTTACAAGATGCGTGATGAATATATTCCTTTAGTCCGGCTGTATGAAGTCTTTGATGTGCAGCCGGGCACTCATCGTTTACAGGATTGCCTGCTGGTTGTAGTAGAAGGTGACGGCGGCAAGGCGGGTATCCTGGTGGATGATTTATTAAGTCAGCAGCAGGTGGTTATCAAGAGTCTGGAAACTAATTATAAACGGATACAGGGTGTTTCCGGAGCTACTATACTGGGGGATGGTACGGTCGCCCTGATCCTTGATATGAGTGGTCTGCTGACCCTGGCAAGAGAAATTCAACCGGCACAGAATTACAATAATCAGACTTATGCCAATGGATGACGGAAAGAGATATATCGGAAGCGGAGAAAATAATGAGTGATATTCAGGACATTGTTGGTGAACTCGATGCTTTGACCGATGAGAATGCAGAACAGTATTTAACTTTTGTTCTGGCCGGTGAGGAATATGCGATAGATATTCTGAGAGTCCAGGAAATAAAAGGCTGGGATAAAGTGACTACTTTACCCAGAACCCCTGATTATCTGCAGGGTGTTATTAATCTTCGCGGTACTATTGTACCCATCGTCGATTTAAGAAAGCGTTTTAACCTGCCGGAAATAGATTATGGTCCGACTACGGTTGTAATTGTCCTGAAAGTTTTTGGTGAAGAACATGACCGCATTATGGGGATTATTGTGGATGCCGTGTCCGATGTACACAATCTGAAATACGATTCTATTCGCCCGGCACCGGAAATAAAAGGTCATGTGGATAACCGTTTTGTTAATGGCCTGACGACCATTAATAATAAAATGGTAGTGCTTATGGATATTGATGCCCTGATGAATTCAGCAGAGATGGATGAAGTTGAACAGCCTGCTGCATAAACTGATTGAGATTACATGAGAGTGATTGCTGTAATGAACCAGAAAGGTGGGGTGGGAAAAACCACCACCACATTAAATCTTTCTCATGCTCTGGCTTTAGAAGGACAGAAAGTATTAATGCTGGATATGGACCCGCAGGGTCACCTTGGCAGCTGTTTCAGTGTTAATACTGATAACAGCAGCGGTATGGATGAAGTATTGCTGGATGGCAAAGAGATAGCTGAAGTGATACAGGAAGTACGTGATAATCTGTTTCTTATTCCTGCCGGTGCCCGTCTGGGTGAAATAGAAACCCGTCCGCAAAATAGTGATGCTGCATCGCAAAGCAGAATGGGTTATCAGCTTTATGATGCAATGTCTGCTTTGCCTGAAAATGAATATGACTTTATTCTGGTGGACTGTCCACCGGCATCCGGCTTACTGGCTATGAATGCTATTTTAGCCTGTGAAGAATTTGTAGTACCGGTAACCGGCGATTATCTGGCATTACAGGGATTGTCTCGACTGATAAAAGTAGTAACCCATATAGAACAGGTTCTGGAAAAAAATACCCGTAAATGGTTTGTTGTTACCCGTTATCAGAAACAGAGAAAACTGGCTCAGCAGATCCGAAGCAAACTGGTCAGTTATTTTCCTGATCAGGTTTTTGAAACAGCTATTCGGGAAAATGTTTCGTTGGCTGAATCGCCGGGTTTTGCCAAAACCATTTTCGAATACAAGCCCAGAAGTAACGGTGCGGAAGATTACCGGCAACTGGCCATTGATCTGCTTGAAAACAGAACACTACACTAAGGAATTAATCAGGTAATACTATGGCGGAAAATAAAGAACGTCTGGGTTTTGATCCCCTTGCCTGGATGGGTGAAGATAACAAACCGGACAGTGACAAAAATGACAGTAAAAATAATGCAGTTGAGGCTAAGGTTTTAGTCAGCGATGCCGATACAGAAAATAAAGCGGCTTCTGGTAATGGTGTAAATGCTGCCAGAGCTGAAAAAACTGCCAGAGCCCAAAAAAAAGCCGTAAGAAAAAAAGCCGTAAGAAAATCAAATACGTCCGTTAAAACAACTAATACAACCGCGCAACCGAAAACCGAGGTTAAGACCATGGCAACCAAAGCAAATGATGCCGAAATGCAAATTAAAAATTCTGTTCTCAATGCCATGACGTCGGCAGTAATGACCATCGATCTGGATCTGGTTATTACCTTTATTAACCCGGCCGCCCAGAAATTAATGAAACGGGTTGAGAGCCGTTTGAAGCAGAACTTTCCGGACTTTGATGCAGATAAGTTAATCGGAAAATGTATTGATGATTTCCATAAGAACCCATCGCATCAACGGCGTTTGTTAAGTGATCCTTCCAATTTGCCGTATCAGGGTGTTATCGATCTGGGTGATATACAGTTTGATCTGAATGTGACCCCTTTATATGATGATGAGGGTAAATTTATCGGTGCCTGTCAGGAATGGAAAGATATTACCGAGCTGAAAAAAGCCCAGCTTCAGATAGAAGGTCTGATTGATGTTGCCGCCAAAGGTGAACTGAATGAACGCCTGAATGAGGATGATTTTGACGGTACCATGAAAAACATTGTTTCCGGAATGAACCGGATGCTGGATCAGTTTGTAAAACCCATTCATGCCATTCTTGATGTGGTTAAAGCACTGGAAGAAGGTAATCTGGTTAAACGCATGGAAGGCGAATTTGAAGGTGAGTTTGCCAGCTTACAGCAAGCCATGAATCAGTCCATGGATAATCTGTTAAAAATGGTCTCGGAAATCCGGGCATCTGCCAGCCATATTTCATCGGCTGCCAATGAGATATCTCAGGGTAATACCGATCTGAGTCAGCGTACTGAAGAGCAGGCCTCATCTCTGGAAGAAACCGCTTCGAGTATGGAGCAATTAACGTCCACTGTAAAACAGAATGCCGATAATTCACGTCAGGCTAATCAGCTGGCTGCCGGTGCCCGTGATCAGGCTCAGGAAGGCGGGGAAGTGATTAACTCCACCATTTCAGCCATGGAAGAAATTAATTCTGCAAGCAAGAAAATTGAAGATATTATTGGTGTTATTGATGAAATTGCTTTTCAGACTAATTTGCTGGCATTAAATGCTGCGGTAGAAGCGGCCAGAGCCGGGGAGCAGGGACGCGGTTTTGCGGTAGTCGCTTCCGAGGTGCGCAGTCTGGCACAACGCAGTGCAGCAGCAGCAAAAGAGATTAAGGCATTAATTAAGGACAGTGTGGAAAAAGTGGAAGAAGGTACCCGGCTGGTGGATGATTCCGGTCAGACTCTGGGTGAAATTGTAAACTCAGTACGTAAGGTCAGTGATATTATTGCTGAAATTGCTGCAGCCAGCAGTGAGCAGTCAGCGGGTATTGAACAGGTCAATAAAGCCATTACCCAGCTCGATGAAGTCACTCAGCAAAATGCTGCACTGGTGGAAGAAGCAGCGGCGGCCAGTGAATCCATGGATGATCAGGCACGCAGCTTAAATGAAATGATGAACTTCTTTGAAACCGGTGAAACCGACCAGTCAATATCTGCTTCACCGGCAGTAGAGCGAGCTCCTGCTGCAAAAGCGCCGAAAGTGCCGCCTAAATTACAGCCTAAAGCTGCAGCTCCAGCTCCAGCACCTGCCACGGCCAGTGATGATTCGGAATGGGAAGAATTTTAAATCCTGTTTTAAGCGCATTAGTACAGTTGTTTTAGCTCCGCTTCGGATACTTTTCCGGAGCCCATTAATTTTTTACCCTGGTTGTTATGCATGGCCTCAGTAGACAAAGAGTTTACTTTTACTGATAAAAACTTTAATCACATTCGTGAGATTGTTACTGAGCATTCCGGTATTGTATTATCTGATGCCAAGCGGGACATGGTTTACTCGCGTCTGGTACGGCGTCTAAGAGCTCTGGGTATTCGCAATTTTGACGATTACTGTGCGCTGCTGGAAGATCGTAACCATGAAGAATTTACGCATTTTATTAATGCCATTACCACCAATCTGACTTCTTTCTTTCGTGAAAATCATCACTTTGAAATGCTGGCTAATGAGATCCTGCCTGATATTATGCGACGCAATCGCAATAGTAAAAAAATACGGGTCTGGTCGGCGGGCTGTTCCACGGGTATGGAAACCTATTCCATTGCCATGGTGTTAAAGGAAGTGATTCCGGAACACCTGGGTTGGGACGTTAA
>JALVDE010000304.1 GCA_027009375.1 Gammaproteobacteria bacterium | reverse complement strand
GTTGTAATCCGCCTCCAGTTTGTCAGCAAAGTCTTTAAAGGTGGCTTCATCATCCATACTGGCATAATCAAGAAAGAATACATTGGCTTTTTTAAAACCGGCTTCCCTGACAAAAAAATCCCGCAAGTCCTTAAAACTTTGCGGTCCGTCTGAATAACCATGAATAATTAAGAGTTTCTCATCCTTTTTAACACTCATAAACGTTCTCCTTGATTGTGCGGCAGATGCTAAATTTTCCATCACCCAGACCCCCACCAGGAAGGAGAAGGATATAGGATGATTTTTCTTCTAATTTAGGCTTTATGACTATAATAGTCAATTAAGCGCGATTTTATGGAGCTTAGTAAATCATTTGATGCGTCGTTATTTGAAGCTTTAAAACACTGTAAATTAAGAGATTGAGCAAGTTCCTGTAAAGACCTGTCCTGTACCTGTTCAGCCCATTCAGATAAGGTTCTGCTGCCGGAAGTTTTCAATAATAATTCTCTGAGTTGATCTGCAGAACCGCAGGCCTTAATATCACGAATAAAGGCGATACGTTTTTGCCGGGACTTAAGCCATTTATACAGATAGAACACCATAAGAGCAACCAGCAGTAATAGCATAATAAATAACAGATATTGAGCAAATACCGGGATATACCAAAGAGACGGCAGTTGATTCTGTGTTTGTTTTAACTGGCCCTGTTCGGGATCAAAATAATCAATACTGATAAGGGTGTTTTTTAAAGGCATTGTCCAGGTCGGTACAGCCACACGCCAGCTCTGTGCGGATTGCTTTCCTGTATCCGTCAACTGCTCATGAGCAGCAAACTTAACCCGATCCGGCGTTGTTTGAGCCATTTTGGCCAGGCGATTGCGTATACCGTATATTTCCTCTCCCGGATAGCCATTACTTTTTATTGATAACTGCCAGAAAGGCCGGCTATTGACCTGTTTCAGTTTGCTGTTGACCTCAATTTGTGCCGCGGGAACGGTGGCTGGAATATAGGCTGGTACGGGTTTGATAGTGATATTAATAACAGGAAGATAAAAACGCCAGCGTCCCCTGCTGCCCCGCTGAACAACAGAGGGAGCATCGAGGCTAAAATGTCCATAGTTCTGAGCTTTTAACTGCCAGTTAACCCGAACGGTTTTAATACCATTTTTATACTCACTTTCCTGCCAGCTGTGCAGCACACTAAAACCTGGGAAACGGGCTTCTTCTGTTTTAACCTGATTATTCTCTGTCATCAGATTTTGCACAATACTGATAATAATGGTTTCACCCTGCCAAATCTCTTTAGGCGGCGAATTCCAGCGAGGTGCACCATTAATATTATTACGTATCAACGGACGTACATTAATATCAACAGGCCGGGCTATGGCACCGCCCTGAGCAATAGCATGCAGGGTTTTAATACCTGTTGTTCTTGGATATAAACGCAAATACTCAATGGTTTTAATATACCCTCCGGGAAGGGTTTCACTGTCCCTGGACATATCTTCAATATAAAAGTCCTTATTCCAGCTATGCAGCTGGGCCGGTTCGGGTATGCTCTGTCCGAAATAAACAAGCTGCACTGATAAAAATTTGCCCATTTCCATTTCCTTTTTATCAGTGACGATATTCAGGACAGCCTTTTTTTCAACATCTGTACTGGCCAAAGCTGCACATGCCAGTGAGGGTATCAAAATCAGGCTTATACAGAAGCAGGATAACAACAGTGGGGATAATAAGCGGTGCACCATATTTACCATGAACGCTGTCCTTCGCTGTCCAGAGGTTTATCCGGGACATAGTGCAGACCGGTTTCATAAGCCATTAGCTGATTAAATAGCTCAGCAGTGGACTCAGGCTGAACGTCCTGGCGGGAAAGCACCCAGAAATTTTCATTCTCAAGGGATAAAGAAGAACCTTTATACAAATGAAACTTAATGCCCTGTTTGAGGAGATTCTGCTGCTGTTGAACAGACAGCTGGCTAAATACTGGATTATTTCTCAGTTTTTCAAAACTCGGTAAAAATATTCCATCGGCCACCTTGTCCGTAAACTTTTCTGTTAGCTGAGAAGTTGCAGCACGCCACTCGGCACGCTGCTGAGTGATTTCAACGTCTTTAATGGTGTCACGTATGGCCTGTGCAAGAGCGTGGGCAAACTCAATATTAACGGCGGTTATATCCGTCGAAATACCCCGCCGGGCGGCATCCCGGTATAAAACTTCAGCCTGTTCATAATCACCCAGATAAAAATAACTATTGGCCAGATTAAATACAGCCTGAGCCTGTAAGATTTTATCTTTAAGATGCCAGGCCAGCCGGGAAAAAACCTGTTGTGCGCAGTTATAATCTTTTAAACGATAACAGGCAACACCCCGTGCAAAACGGGCATAATCTGATAATAACTGACGCTTATCAGGCTGTGTGAGGTCAAGCACTTTTTGATAGTGCTTCATCCTGAGAGCATTATTTATCTGCTGATCCTGTGTTTGATTATTATG
>JALVDE010000303.1 GCA_027009375.1 Gammaproteobacteria bacterium | reverse complement strand
GAGCCTGTGTGGCAGCATTGTATTCCTGTTCAGCATTGTTCAGGACGATAACCTGCCCATAATCTCTTTTTTGCTGAATTTCCCGTTCAAGATCTTTAATTTGTCCCGGTAGTACATTCATATCCGGATATAAAGCCAGGTAACTACGGGTATATTTTCGATCGAATTCAGCCAGTTTTTCTTTGAGTTCCTGTAAACGCAGCTCCAGGATCTGCATGCCCCGCTTATCTTCATCCGGTATAATAATTTTACCTTCACTGATGGCCTTTTTTACCGAATCAAGGTGAGCTTTAGCCCTGATTTTATCTTCAGTCATCTGATTAAAAGACTGATTTAAAGCCTTAAATCGTGCCAGTGACTGGTTTTCAAATACATTTTTTCGGTCCAGTGACGTTATATTATTATGATTTCTAAATTGTTCCAGCTCTGCTCTTTTAAGAGCGATTTGCTGCTCCAGTCCAGCCAGTTCTTCCTGTAATGCTTTTATTGTTGTTCCTGTCGTGTGTCGAATGTCCTCTGCTCTTTTTTCCAGGTATACATCAATCCAGGTATTAACCAGGTTCATGATAATCTTTGGAGAGTTACCCACTGCAGAGAGTTCTACCAGGTTGGTTTCAGGAACAGCCTGAACATCCAGCATATTGCGAATATCTGAAATCGTTAAGCTGTTTAGCAGCTTCTGCTCCTCTGGTGACAGTTTTTCAGATTTAACCTGATGTAATCGCTGGAGAATTTCTTCTAATATCATATTTCCAGTCAGCAGCTGTTTCTGTATTGCCACATGCTGGATATCGGCATCATCACTTTGTCGATCAATTGCCGTTGGTGCTACCGTTAATAATGTGGCATAACTTTTATAAACCGCAGGGCGGCTGTAGACATAAGTGAGACTGACACCCAGACTGATCAGAAACACCAGTAAAAATACCAGGAGTCTGCGGGAACGATACCAGGGGGGAGTGTTGATGCTAGTATTCTGGCTATACTGCTGGCCGGGAAACATATCAATCTGAGGCTGAGTATTATTCATAATCTATAGGTGCTTATTATTCATCCTGAATCATAATGACGCCAAACACTATAGATATTGAACTATAAACGCTAACAACACAATAACAAGTTTCAAAAAGTATCAATATTTTGTATTGTCAGCCAGAAGCCTGATTATTTAGACATTAAAGCGGAAGTGCAGAACATCGCCGTCCTGAACGACATAGTCTTTGCCTTCTATCCGCAGCTTGCCTTTTTCTTTGGCTCCGGCTTCGCCCTGATATTCAATAAAATCATCGTAGGCAATTACTTCTGCACGGATAAAGCCCCGTTCAAAATCAGTGTGTATGACGGCAGCGGCTTTAGGTGCTGTAGCACCTACTGGAATCGTCCATGCACGAACTTCTTTTACTCCGGCGGTAAAATAAGTTTGCAGGTTAAGCAGTTTATAACCTGCACGGATCACCCGGTTTAAACCCGGTTCTTCCAGCCCCAGATCATCCAGGAATTCTTTAAGTTCTTCTTCATCCAGTTCCACCATTTCGGCTTCAATAGCTGCGCAGACACTGACCACACCCGAGCCTTCCCTGTCGGCATAAGCCTGAACCTGTTCCAGATAGGGATTGTTTTCAAAACCGTCTTCATTGACATTGGCAATGTAAACCGTGGGTTTTAAGGTCAGTAATTGCAGATCGCGGATTTCTCTTTTCTCATCATCACTGAGATCCAGGGTTCTTGCCGTTTCACCTTTTTCCAGATGATCTTTGATCTTTTCCAGCAGGTTTTTTCGGGCCAGAGCTTCTTTATTGCCGCTTTTGGAATTTTTGACGGCTTTAAGGTGGGCTTTTTCCACACTTTCAAGATCCGCCAGGGTCAGTTCGGTATTGATAATTTCTATATCATCAATGGGATCAATTTTTCCGGAGACATGTACGATATCATCATTTTCAAAACAGCGTACCACATGGGCAATGGCATCGGTTTCCCGGATATTGGCCAGGAATTTATTACCCAGTCCTTCACCTTTTGAAGCGCCTTCCACCAGACCGGCAATATCAACAAATTCCATAGAAGTCGGAAGAATACGTTCCGGTTTGACAATATCGGCCAGGGCATTAAGGCGCGGATCAGGCATGGGTACTATACCCACATTAGGTTCTATGGTACAGAACGGGTAGTTTTCGGCCTGTATTCCGGCTTTTGTCAAGGCATTGAAAAGAGTTGATTTACCTACATTAGGCAGGCCAACAATTCCACATTTAAATCCCATGTTTTATCTCGTTTTATATGTAGCCCTCACCCTGGCCCTCTCCCTAAGGTAGAGGAAATAAGAGTAAGGGACTGAATTAGTTATTTTGCATGCAGCTGATTCATGGCTTTTTGCATATCACCACTGATGATCAGCTCCAGAGCATCCATTGTTTTATCGATTGCTGATTCTATCAGCTGTTTTTCACTGGCCGGCGTTTTGCCCAGAACATAACCAACCAC
>JALVDE010000302.1 GCA_027009375.1 Gammaproteobacteria bacterium | reverse complement strand
AATTCATGGTTAACGGCTGATACGTAAATATTATTAATATCTAGCAACAGCAGACAATCGGAACGTTCGGCAATTTCATTTAAAAATTCCCACTCGCTCATTTCAGACTGTTTATAGGAGATATAGCTGGATACATTTTCAATTAGCAGACGGCTGCCGAGAAAATCCTGAACCTGCTCAATACGTTGTACTACATGGTTAATACTTTCTTCGGTATAAGGCAGGGGCAGTAAGTCATGGGCATTGGTGCCACTGGTGCCTGTCCAGCACAGATGATCGGACAGCCAGTGGACATTGATGGATTTTTTAAGCTGTTTCACCTGTGTCAGGTAATCCCTGTCCAGTGGTTCGGTATTGCCGATATTCATGGATACGCCATGCATAACCAGAGGATAGTGTTCAGCGACCTGGTGCAGGAAATAGAGCGGCTTGCCGCCCTCTACCAGATAATTTTCCGTAAGGATCTCAAACCAGTCCACATCGGGACGGGTGTCTATGACATCCTGATAATGTTCTTTTCTCAGTCCCAGGCCGAAACCCAGCTGAGGATATTTTTTCTGTTGTGTTTTATTGGGCATAATATTTTTATATTCCGGGCGTTCCCATACAAGCTGTTATGGGAACCCGGACTAAAAAGTCATAGCTTATTAGCCTACAACCTTACCGCCTTTGTCTGCACATTCCTGTTTAGTGGCTTTAATCCAGCCCTGACCTTTACAGCTGTTCTGGCCTTTGCAGGAGTTGGTGGCTGTGGCGCAGGCCGCTGTGCCTTTACAGGAGTTAATACCGCTGCATTTTACCGTACCATCCTGGGCTGGAGAAGCCACTGCACTGGCTGTAAAACCGGTCGAGATTAAAGCGGCGGCTGCGGCAGCAACGGCTGCACCTGTTATTTTTCTTGCTGTATTCATATTTTATACCTTCGTTAATAATTATAAGAAAGCCTGTCGCCAATATTGACTTCCAGTCCTTTTCAGCAACAGGTTAGAATTGATTATAATTAATATATGTCACGAAACAATCACAATAATGGCTGATTTTGTAAACTAAAGATAAAAAATACGACCTTATTTAGTCATAATTCTGTGATTTTCTGGTAATAATAGAACCACTTAGGTCATAATAAGGGTCATTATGATCCCTGAAATATTTTCTTCAAAAGCACAATTCCGTCACATTTTCGAGCAGGGTCTGGTGCAGTTACTGGACTACGATGAACTGGGTGTTTTTATCCTGGTACTGGCCAATGCCAGTTTTGATCAGCATGTGCACGACTATACTAATGAAGCATTACAGGAAAAATACCATCAACTGGCCGATAAATATCGTATTCTGTTACAGGACGGACAACTGCTGACCGAAGCACCGGATGATATCCTGGTATTTTTAAAGCTGATGGCCATGGGTGGTATTGACCAGATCAGCCAGACCGAATTCCGTCATGTTCATCATAATCATCGCCAGTGGGAACTGCAGTTTAATCATATCCGCTCCCTGCGCCCTGCCCGTATGAGTAAGAATGTAATTGAAGGCATTTTTCTGGACTTTAACCCTGACGGCTTTCATTTTAACAAGCCTTTTTTGCAGAAAGAGTGCTACTGGTCCGGCACTTTATACGATAGAAAACTGCAGATTTTTTATAATAAATTTCCCTTTGCACGTTTTCATTCTCTGCTGGTACCGGATGCTGAAAAATGTCTTCCCCAGTATCTGAAGCGTGATTATCATCAGTATATCTGGCAGTTAACCGCACAACTGGGAGAAACTCTGCCGGGGCTCGGCATAGCTTATAATGCTTATGGCGCGTTTTCTTCCATTAATCATCTGCATTTTCACCTGTTTATCAAGGATCACCCCTTACCGGTTATGGAACCGGTCTGGCGGCACAACGGCGGCCCTGAAAGCTACCCGCTGGAATGCCGGGTATTTGATAATATGCAGGAGAGCTGGTCATTTATTGAGCATTTACATCAGCAGCATATTAGTTATAATCTTATTTATCTTCCCGGTAAGCTGTATTGTCTGCCGAGAAAGCATCAGGGAACTTATCCTGATGCCCCCTGGAGCAGTGGTTTTGCCTGGTATGAAGTCAGCGGTGGTTTTACGACCTTTAATCACAGCCAGTTTCTGGATCTGGATTATCCACAGTTAGAGCGTGAACTGGCTTTGTTAAAGTTAAATAAAACCTGATATGAAAATACTATTTATTGTAAATTATAACAGACTGGATAATAACTGAGCTTATGGAAAAACACTATTGCAGCCATTGCGGCAATGAAATTGAACCGGATGCCGGCAGCTGCCCGGTCTGCAATGCGCCTACCCGTTTTCACGGTAAGGACTGGCAGAAAAAAACCCCGAGAAATTTTATTTACTTTTTTATCGCCCTGGTTATTTTCAGTTTTCTGTTTATGATGATTGCGCCACGTTAGCAGTGTAATATAGAAAGTGTACCAGGACTTTAGTGCTGTCCGTGAACCATAATTAATAATTCAGCTT
>JALVDE010000301.1 GCA_027009375.1 Gammaproteobacteria bacterium | reverse complement strand
ATTATGGGCCTGCTTCGTGCCCTGTTGTCACCGGAAAAAGTGCGTCAGTATGTACGCAACCGGCCTGACTGGCAGGCCCGGATCATGGCCGTTACCCTGGGCGCTATTACCCCTTTTTGCTCCTGCTCTTCTGTCCCCCTGTTTATCGGTTTTGTTGAAGCCGGTATTCCACTGGGGGTGACCTTTTCCTTTTTAATTGCCTCTCCCATGATCAATGAAGTGGCTGTGGTCATATTAGTGGGCATTCTGGGCTGGAAACTGGCGGCACTTTATGTGCTTGCCGGTCTGACTGTGGCCTGGTTCGGCGGCATTATTATGCAGTGGTTTAAACCGGAACGCTGGGTAGAAGATTATGTCTGGAAAATACAGATGGGGCAGACCGATCTGCCCAAGCCCGGCACCACCCTAAAGGACAGACACCAGTATGCCCTGTCGGAAGTTAAGGAAATTTTGCGCCGGATATGGAAATGGGTGGTCATCGGCATTGGAGTCGGCGCCCTATTTCATGGTTATATTCCGGAAAGCTGGGTAGCAGAACATCTGGCCAGCGGCAACTGGCTGGACGTACCTATGGCTGTTCTGCTGGGTATCCCTCTATATTCCAATGCAACAGGTATTATTCCCGTAGCTGAGGCTATGTTAAATAAAGGCGTGGCAGTGGGTACCACACTGTCCTTAATGATGAGTGTAGCTGCTCTTTCCCTGCCGGAAATGCTGATCTTAAGAAAAGTTATTAAATGGCAGGCCCTTGCAATATTTGTAGCCGTACTGGGCATTGCCTTTATACTGGTTGGCTGGGGTTTTAACCTGCTTTAAAAAGCTACCTGGTAATTCAGATAAGCGGTTTCTGCACCTTCATTAGTATCGCCCAGATCAGCATTGGATATATGACCTGCAGCCAATCCTATCCGGATGTTTTTATCAAGTTGATAATCAAGCCGGAACTGTGAATAAAATTCCACATCATAATCCAGATCAAAATCTGCACCCTGGTTATAGTAACCAACTGACAGGCTTGGGGTAAAATACCAACGTTCATTTATCTTAAACTCATAATTTACACCACCATAAAGATAAGCAGCACTGTCTTCTGTTGCAAACAGTCCAACTACAGGTCTGAAACCATATTTTTCATAGGTAAAAACATATTCAACCTGTGCCATGGCGGTTGTATCTGAACGACTGACATTAAATCCACCCATAGATAAGTTTAATTGTCCTTTATCTGTTTCCTGGGCAAGGGCAACTGAATCAGACAATAAGCCCATACTGACAATGAATCCAGATAATAATAAAATTTTTGTCACTTTAGCCACCTAAATTCTTCTAATTCTAAGAGTAAATATATATTCTTATATTTAATAAATAAACCAATTTTCGAAAAAATATTCCTGATATTTTAAATGCCTGGCAAACTAAATTTTCAACTAATACACTTGCAAAATTAATGTTAGAAATTTATCTGCATGTTTTAAACTGTGATAGGAATATCTGATATTTTTTCTGATTTATTATATATTTACGTGGTTTTATACCCGAACTTCAGATGATTGCAGGTATAGATAATTAATTGTTTAAATAAAATACGGAATACTATATGCTGAAAATACAAAAGCTTGGCACAGCCCTGCTATTGGCTGCGGGAATATTAGCGACGACCTTTGCTAATGCAAGTGAAGGCGCTACAAGCTATGCTTATCCTATCGATAATGCCTATGCCGCCACCATTATTGGTACACCTAATGGTTATAAGGCCAAATTACCTGAATATACCGATATACCGGCTAAAGAATATGCATTAAAAGAACCCGGTAAAACAGACTCTATTCCCGACGTTTTCTGGTATGAAAAAAAAGGACTTAAATACACTTTAACAGCTCAGAAACAGAAAGCCCCGCTGGTGTTTGCCATCGCCGGTACCGGTGCCACTCATTTAAGCAGCAAAATGAAGCTCTTTCAGCGGGCTTTTTATAATGCAGGCTTTCATGTTGTCAGCATTAATTCGCCCACTGTATCCAATTTTATGCTTAATGCATCCGAAACAGCTATTCCCGGAAATCTTGAAGAAGACGCAGAAGACTTATATAAGATCATGAAGTTAATTATGGAGCAGCATCCTGAGCTGGAAGTGAGTCAGTATGATCTGATAGGTTACAGCCTGGGAGCCTCTCATGCAGCGTTTGTTGCCCGTCTTGATGAAAAGGAAAAAGCCTTTAACTTTAATAAAGTCATGATGATTAACCCGCCTTTGAATCTGTATCATTCAGTACAGAAGCTCGACAGAATGCTTGAAGATAATATCCCGGGCGGCATGGATAATTTCAACACTTACTTCAGAAACCTGGTTAACAATATTTCTGAATACCATAAGGACAATCCGGGTATTAGTATGCTCAGTTCAGATTTCCTGTATTCTGCTTATAAGGACAGGAACCCCAGTGATTATAATATGCAGGCACTGATTGGTGTTGCCTTCCGCTTATCATCTGCCAACCTTATTTTTGTCACTGATGTTGCAAACAATCTTGGTTATGTGGTTCCTAAAGGTACAAAGCTGACCAGTACCACATCGTTAACTGAATATTCAAAAGCAACACGCCGTTTAGGCTTTGTTGATTATGTTAATGAGGTATATGTACCCTATTTCAACAGGAAAACAGGTAAAGATAAAGCTGCACTGGTTAATGATACCAGCCTGTTAAGTATCAAAGACTACCTGACGCATACAGACAAAATTGCCTTAATGCATAATGAAAATGACCCTATTTTACAGGCAGGAGAAATCGATCAGATAAAAAGTTTATTCCCCGGCCGTGCCATGGTTTATCCTACCGGCGGACACTGCGGTAATATGGAATATAAGGATAATGTAGACTATATGGTTAATTACTTTAAAACCGGTAGTAACAATCGTGCAACCGTTGCCTCAATTAATAACGGGAGTATGAAATAATGATTAATACTATTATTCAGAAATTAATATCCCGTCGTTTGTATTTTGTGGTTCTAGCTGTTGTACTGTTACCTGCCTGTAGTGCTGTTCAGCCCGTGGTACCGGAAGATGCGCCTGAAGCAATGCATCCTGTAAAAGAACTGGTTAAGGATGATGTTGAATACGCCATTGATATCTATGACCCTTTTGAAGGTATGAACCGTAATATTTATATCTTTAATGCCCAATTAGATGAATATGTGCTTATCCCTGTAGTGAATACCTATACCACTTATGTACCTTCTCTGTTACGTCAGGGCGTGCATAACTTCTTCAGCAATATCGCGACCGTAACGGATATTCTGAACTCCGGCCTGCAGTTAAAAGGCGACAAGACCCTTAATAATAGTGTACGTTTTGTTTCCAATACCACTATTGGTCTGTTAGGTGTATTTGATGTAGCCACAGGTATGGGATTTCCACAGCAGAAAGAAGATTTTGGACAGACCCTGGGTTACTGGGGAGCAGGTGAAGGGCCTTACCTGGTGTTGCCGTTTTTCGGGCCTTCAAATCTACGTGATACGACAGGGTTAATTACTGATTCTCTGGTAAACACTTATTTTCTTGACGAAGTGGGCCTAAACTATGATTCAGGTTGGGAATTTTTTTATTATATTATGCTGGGCATCGATACCCGTGCGGCTATTCCCTTCCATTATTATGAGTCCGGATCACCCTTTGAATATGAAACGCTTCGCCTTTTATATACCGAAGGTCGTAAAGTGTTAATCGCAGACTAAATTATTTTTTTACCACTAAGTGCAGGTTTCCTTGCCTGCACTTTCACAAAACATTTTTATTTATATAACCTTTTTTGTAATATAGGTTACTGAATCGTACACCTTATTTTTATACTCTAGTAAAAAATAATAATTTGCTCTTGTAATGGATTTACAGGGTGATAGTATTGAAAGCTCTCATTAAAAATATTTAATAATAAACTTCTACGGAATCCCAATGAAAAAGAAAATTATCCTGATTGTAATTATACTTGTACTGATCACAGCTGGCTTTTTTTTCTATAAAAAAATAAATAACCAGCAGCCGACAGATGAGATAGTTCTTTACGGTAATATTGATATTCGGGAAGTTAAACTGAGTTTTAACGGTAATGAGCATATAAATTCTATTCTGGTTCAGGAAGGTGATTCTGTAACAAAAGGTCAGGAACTGGCCTATCTGCATACCGAACTTCTACAGGCCCAATCAGCTCAGGCCAAGGCCATGGTTGAGGCGCAGAAGCAGGAACTCGCTGCCATGTTAGCCGGTACTCGTCCGGAAGATATTGAAAAAGCAAGAGCTGACCTGGAAGCTGTAAAAGCTAAACTGGTCAGTGCCCGAAGCACAGCAGAACGTCTTACTAAACTGGCCAGTAAAAAAATGGCCTCTGAAGATGAAGCTGAACAGGCTCGTGCCACTGCTAATTCTTATGAAGCTGATGTTCATGCTCTGGAAGCCGCTCTTAATCTGGCTATTGCCGGGCCGCGTAAGGAAGATATTGCTAAAGCCAGAGCACTGTTGCTGGCACGTCAGGCAGAATATACCCTGGCATTACAGAATTTAAAAAACGCCACCCTTTATGCACCCAATGACGGCGTTATACGTAATCGTATTCTGGAAGAAGGCGATATGGTCTCACCTCAGACACCGGTATTAACACTGGCCTTAAATCATCCGCTATGGGTTCGTGCATATTTGTCTGAAACTGATCTGGGCAAGGTTAAACCCGGTATGGCGGCCACTATTCATACTGACAGTTATCCAGACAAGTCCTATTCCGGCTGGATAGGTTATATTTCTCCTACCGCAGAATTTACCCCTAAAAATATTGAAACACCGGAATTAAGAACCCATCTGGTATATCAGGTCAGAATTTATACCTGCAATGATAATAATGAGTTGCGCCTGGGCATGCCGGCTACCGTTAAAATTGATCTCAAACACAACGAGGTTCAGGCAAACAAATCCATTGAAGTACGTTGCCAATAATGAAAAATACCCCAGAGGCCATTATTCAGCTGAACAATATCAGCCTGAGTTTTACCCTGCCCGGCAGAACCATTACCGCACTGGATAATATATCCCTGAATGTTAAAGCCGGACAGATCACCGGGCTGATAGGGCCTGACGGAGCTGGAAAAACCACCTTAATGAGGCTGTTATCCGGTCTACTCAAACCCGACAGCGGACAGGCTACTGTTCTGGGCATAGATGTTGTTAAAAATCCGCAGGAAATTCAGTCTGTCATCGGCTATATGCCGCAGCGTTTTGGTTTATATGAAGATTTAACTGTACAGGAAAATATGGATCTGTATGCTGATCTGCATAATATTCCCGTCAGTCAGCGTGCTTCACGCTATGAAAAATTATTATCTATGAGCCAGATGGCGCCTTTTACTTCTCGTCTGGCCGGTAAACTTTCCGGAGGTATGAAACAGAAACTGGGCCTGGCCTGCGCCCTGGTCTCCCCGCCCCGTCTCCTGATCCTTGATGAACCAACGGTTGGCGTTGACCCGGTATCACGACGTGAATTATGGCAGATTATTAACCAGATGCTGCAGGAAGAACACATCAGTGTGCTTATGAGTACGGCTTATCTGGATGAAGCAGAACGCTGCGATGATGTTATCCTTATGCACGAAGGCAGAATACTTGATCAGGCCAGCCCGGATGATTTTAGTGAAAAAATGCACAATCGTACCTTTCTGGCCCATTCAGAAGCATTATCCAAACGTCATTTACAGTTTCGATTATCCAGAGAACCCGGAGTACTGGATGCTCTGATAGATAATGATGATATCCATCTCGTTATGCAGGAACCCGTTACGGATGGTCTGCCTGTATTTAAAGATATTGATAATTTAACAATACACCCAACCCGGCCTCATTTTGAAGATGCCTTTATTGCCTTACTGAAAAAAAATCCAGTTGCAAAAAACACTTCAATAGCCACTACAAACTCAGAGAATAAAGATAAAACAGCTTTATCAATAGAGGATACTTCAAATAATGTATCTAACGATACAACAGAAAGTATTATTAAGGTGGATAAGGTAGTACGACGTTTTGGTGATTTTTACGCGGTTAAGGGGATCAGTTTTGAAGTAAAAAAAGGCGAAATTTTTGGACTTCTGGGTGCCAACGGTGCCGGCAAATCGACCCTGTTCAGAATGTTATGCGGTTTACTGCCCGTCAGTGACGGCAGAGTTGAAGTAGCAGGCCATAATTTACGCACAGCCTCTGCTACGGCCAGGGCACATATTGGTTATATGGCTCAGCGTTTTTCCCTTTATACCAATTTAACCATCAAGCAGAACCTGATGTTTTTTTCCAAAGCTTATGGACTCAGGGGGAAAAAACAGCAGGAACGTATCCAGTGGGCACTGGATGAGTTTGAACTTCAAGAATATTTAAATACCAATAGTAATGACCTGCCTCTGGGCTATAAACAACGTCTGGCTTTTGCCGCAGCCCTGATGCATGAACCGGATATTTTATTCCTGGATGAACCTACTTCCGGTGTTGATCCTCTGGCCCGCCGTGAATTCTGGCAACGGACCAATGCGCTGGCTGAATCCGGTGTAACCGTCCTGGTCACTACACATTTTATGGATGAGGCTAACTATTGTGATCGCCTGATTATTATGGCCTCTGGAACAGAACTGGCTACCGGCAGCCCGGAAGAATTAAGAAGTCGTTTTAAGTCAGAACAGAATCCTCAGCCCAGTATGGAAGATACCTTTATTGCACTGGTTGAATCAAAAACACAACAGGGACAACCATCATGAATGAACATACACCTGCACCCACACAGCAGTCATTCAGTCCACAACGTCTTAAAGGTATTGTGCGCAAGGAGTCACTGCAGATCATTCGAGACCCGTCCAGTATTGCCATTGCCTTTGTTCTGCCTGTCGTACTACTGCTGCTGTTTGGCTATGGTGTCTCCCTGGATGCCAAGCATGTCCCCATTGGTTTTGTAGTTGATAACCCTGATACCAATACTCAGTCATTTATCGGCATGTTCAAACATTCCGATTACTTTGAACCACAGCGTTTTATAACCACTCATGAAGCCAAACAGGCTCTTAAAGCTCGAAAAATATTTGGAATTGTACGCTTAAGAAGTGATTTTAGTGACCAGTTGCTGTCTTTTGGTGAAGCCCCCATTGAGCTGATTGTTAATGGGGTGGATGCTAATCAGGCCAGAATTACAGAAGGTTATATTTTAAGTATCTGGCAGCTCTGGATGAGCCGGACAGCGCAGGAGCAGGGTAAACCTTTGCACATCCCCATAACCATTGAACAGAGAGTCTGGTTTAACCCGGCATTAAAAAGCCGTAATTATCTGGTGCCCGGTCTTATTGCGGTTATTATGACCTTAATCGGCGCCATGCTGACCGCTATGGTAGTGGCCCGGGAGTGGGAACGCGGTACCATGGAAGCCATATTAGTCACCCCGGTACGTTTAAAAGAATTTTTACTGGGCAAGCTGATCCCTTATTTTATACTGGGTATGGGCGGTATGCTGTTGTCGGTTGCCATGGCCTACTGGCAGTTTGATGTGCCCTTCAGAGGCAGTTTTGTAGTGCTGTTTTTTGCCTCGGCGCTGTTTATGCTGACCTGTTTGGGCCTTGGACTGTTTATTTCCACTATTACCCGCAGCCAGTTTGTGGCCGGGGAAATATCTATTCTGGTCAGTTTTCTGCCCGCATTTATTCTGTCCGGTTTTATTTTTGACATTAATTCCATGCCTGTAGTAATCCAGTGGCTGACCCATCTGGTACCGGCCCGCTACTTTGTCGATATTATTCAAAGTATCTTTCTGGCTGGTAATGTCTGGCCGATTATTTTAAAAAACTGTGCTTATTTAATTCTGATGTCAGCCGTATTTTTTATACTGATCATCAAAAAATCCCATAAAAGCCTGGAGTAAATCATAATGCTTTATCAGATTTTAGCACTGGCTCTAAAAGAATTTCAGGCCATACTTCGTGACCGTCAAAGTCGCCTGGTACTGATTGGTCCACCCATTGCCCAGTTACTGGTGTTTGGTTATGCGGCCACTTTTGACCTGAATAATATTCCGGTTGCTATCTATAATCAGGATAATTCCTATCTGTCCAGAGAACTGGTCAGCCATATTACCGGCAGCCCTCATTTTCAGCTGGTTAAACATATACAGAAGGATGATGAAATTGCCCCGCTCATAACGACTAAAAAAGCCTTAATGGTCGTTCACATAAAATCAGATTTTTCCACTGAGCAGGCCGTTAATCACAGCTCCAAAGTTCAGGTTATTGTTGATGGCCGTAACTCAAATACCGCCTTATTGTCCTTAAATTATATTCGTACTCTGTTAATTGATTTTAACCAGCAGTTTCTTAATGATCAGGGACAACGCCCACCGCCTGCGGTACTGGAAATCCGCTCCTGGTTTAACCCCAATTTATTATCCCGCTGGTTTATTATTCCCGGTATTGTGGCCCTGCTGACTTTAGTGGTTCCGCTGATTGTTACGGCTCTGTCGGTTGCCAGGGAAAGAGAAGCCGGCACCTTTGATCAAATTCTGGTCACTCCCCTGTCCCCTTTTCAGATCCTGGTAGGTAAATCCATTCCCGGTATTGTTATCGGTCTGGTTCAGGGAACAGTGATTATAGCCCTGACGGTATTATGGTTTAATATTCCCCTGCTGGGCAGTATTGGTACCCTGTACCTGGGCCTGACCCTGTTTTTAATGTCTACTGTTGGAATTGGGCTGATGATTTCATCGCTATCCGTCACCCAGCAACAGGGCTTAATGGGCGCCTTTCTGTTTCTGGTCCCTGCCGTTATTCTCTCAGGTTTTGCCACACCCATTGCCAATATGCCAGAACTGGTACAGGATTTAACCTATATCAACCCCATGCGCTATTTTTTAATTATTGTGCGCGGTATTTATCTGGAAGGAAACAGCTATGGTGATCTAATCAGCCAGTTCTGGCCCATGACTTTAATTGGACTGGTATCACTGACTTTTGCAGGCTGGTTGTTTAAACACAGGATGTATTAAACTTATCTTACAAGAGTGTGGGTATTTTGCCTACGTTATTTCTGTTACACCCTTTAATGCGGGCAAAATGCCTGCATTAAAGGGTATCGTCATACGCCTGTTCTTCCTCTACTTTTTTATCAAAGGCTGTTTTAAACGTTCCAGAAAACCTTTATGACCTGGAACGTTATGCTGCAGATGGCGGTAAACCTGTACCTTAACAACATCGGTTATCAGGGCTGAAGTTATAGAATAACCCCAGATAAGCGCAATTTCAGGCCAGGTAATTGGTGCAATTAAACCAAAACCATAGGCGGCCAGAATAGTTGCTGCTACTTTGGTAATGATTGTGGACCAGATCATAACAGGAGCCGGCCATGGCCGTTTCCACATATAATCTTTACTGCGAGCTACAAACAGAACCAGATGTCCGGCAACAGCCATTTTT
>JALVDE010000300.1 GCA_027009375.1 Gammaproteobacteria bacterium | reverse complement strand
GCTGAAAGCTGAACGCTGAACGCTGAACGCTGAACGCTGAACGCTGAACGCTGAACGCTGAACGCTGAACGCTGAACGCTGAACGCTGAACGCTGAACGCTTCTTTTCTCTAGCTTTTCCCCCCATTTTCCCCGATAATACCCCCCAGAGTTAACCGAGACAATCGCTGCCTGGTTTCGCCAGGGAGAGGAAAGTCCGGGCTCCAATGGGCAGGGTGCCAGGTAACGCCTGGGGGGAGTGATCCCACGGCCAGTGCAACAGAAAATATACCGCCCCGCTACTTTGTAGTGGGGTAAGGGTGAAATGGTGCGGTAAGAGCGCACCGCGTTAATGGTAACATTAACGGCATGGTAAACCCCACCTGGAGCAAGACCAAATAGGGGAACAACAGGTGTGGCCCGCATCGTTCCCGGGTAGGTCGCTTGAGGCCGGTGGTGACACCGGCCCTAGATGAATGATTGTCCACGACAGAACCCGGCTTAGTGGTTAACTCTGCTTTTTTTAAATATCTAAACAGTACCTCTGCTCTGTTTACATAAGTTGTTTTTTTGATTTTGTGTACAAAAAACAATATACCTCATATGGGTATGTGTTTTGGTTTTTATAACTAAATATTGTGTTTTTTAGCTTTCCTGTTTTTCCTTTTTTTATTTCTAAAGCCTGTTTTGGTTGATTTTTAGCCAAACCCATCAGAATAATAATTTAGTACAGAATACCTGCGTTCTGGATCACATTTTCAGTTATTCTCTTCCATGCTCATCTTTTCCTTGAGTTAATTTCAATAAGCTACTGATTTAGCAATAAATTCAACCATTAAAAATGTGTTGAAATATGCGCTAAGTACTTGTCCTGTAAGTAAGAAATTAAAAATATTTGCGATTTTTCTTGACCTTGTGTTAAACAATTTCTATAGTGGCAATTGTGGGGTAAAGTGGATCAGAATGGATCAAAATGGATCCTGATGGAAAAAAGTGGTATTTTTACCCTGTATAAATGAGATTGATTGCAATCTTTACCTTATACCTCCACAAGATTAAACCGGTGCTGTGCAGTGTTAAATGGTGTAACCAAACTCAATCTGGATGCCAAAGGGCGTCTGGCTATTCCGAGTCGTTATAGAGAACGGCTGCAGGAGGAGTGTGCCGGTCGTCTGGTGATCACCCTGGATCATGAACGCAGAATGGTGATCTACCCCTACCATGAATGGAAAAAGATAGAAGACAAGCTAACCGCACTGCCCAGCACTAAACCGGCTATGAAGATAAAACGTCTGGTACTGGGGCATGCTTCAGATTGTGATATGGATAAAAACGGTCGTATTAATCTGCCGCCGTATTTAAGAGAGAAAACCGGCCTGGAAAAACAGGTGGTGCTGGTTGGTATTGGTAATAAATTTGAAGTCTGGGATGAAACTGCCTGGGATAATGTCTGGGCAGATGAGGATGATGATATTGACCTCACTGAAGAACTGACTTCTTTATCCCTTTAATGAAATAGATGGCTCTTTAATAATTTAATAAACAGGTACAACTGTGACAGAACATGAGGCCGCACATTCTCAGTATGAACACAAATCAGTGCTGCTTAATGAGTCCATTGAAGCCCTGAATATAGAACCCGCAGGGATTTATATTGATGGTACCTTTGGACGGGGCGGGCATTCTCAGGCCATCCTGGAACAACTGGGTGAGCAGGGGCGGTTAATTGCCTTTGACAAGGATCCACAGGCTATTGAGACAGCCGAACAGAAATTTGCAGCGGATCCGCGCTTCCAGATAGTGCATGATTCTTTTGCAGAACTGGAGAAACATATTGAACAACTGGGTTTAACCGGTTCGGTTAACGGTATTCTGCTGGATCTGGGGGTTTCATCACCGCAACTGGATGATCCACAGCGGGGTTTTAGTTTTCAGCAGTCTGGACCACTGGATATGCGTATGAATGATCAGCAGGGCATGACGGCAGCACAATGGCTGAATAAAGCCGGTGAAACTGAAATAGCCAATGTCCTGTACGACTACGGGGAAGAGCGTTTTTCCAGGCGAATTGCCAGAGCCATTGTTAAGGCCAGGGCAGAACAGCCGTTGACGGATACCCGGCAGCTGGCAGAGATTATTAAGCAGGCGCATCCCCGTTGGGAAAAGAAAAAACATCCGGCGACCCGAAGTTTTCAGGGCATACGGATTTTTATTAATAATGAACTGACGGATCTGGATAGCTGCCTGCAGCAAAGCTATCGCTGTCTGGCCAGAAATGGACGTCTAGTGGTGATCAGTTTTCATTCCCTGGAGGATCGGCGGGTTAAACAGTTTTTCAGACGGATGTCAGAAGGTGAACAATTACCCCCGGATCTGCCGGTTATGGATGAAACCATTAACCGTAAAATGAAACTGGTAGGAAAGCGTATTAAGGCCGGTAAGCAGGAACTGAATGATAATCCCCGAGCCAGAAGCGCAGTACTTAGAGCGGCAATAAAGCTGTAAATGAAGCAGCTAAAATGAGGTAGATATGAGCGGCAAAATTTTACTGATATTAATTTTGCTTATTATCACTTTTGTCTCGGCCGTCAGTGTGGTGTATGTCAAACACTATAACCGTAAACTGTTTGTAGAACTGCAGCAGCTGGAAAAGCACAGAGATGATATGGAAGTGGAATGGGGTAAGTTGCAGCTGGAACAGAATACCTGGGCAACGCATGTACGAATAGAGCGCATTGCCCGAGAGCAATTGCAGATGATAACGCCACAGAATCAGGACGTTATTTATATTAAGCAGTAACAGGCATTGTAAAAATGGCCAGAGCCAGTATTAAAAATAAGCTCAAAGGTGGTACTCATGTACCGGCTTACAGAATCAATTTTATTTATCTGATTCTGCTGCTGGCTGTGTGTTTACTCATCTGGCGGGTACTGCAGTTGCAGTTTGATAATGAATTTTTACAGGGGCAGGGTAATGCCCGGGTTCTGCGTCAGGTAGAAGTGACGGCGCATCGGGGCATGATAACGGATCGCAACGGCTATCCGTTGGCCATCAGTACTCCGGTATCATCTATCTGGGTCAATCCTCATGAATTTGATCTGGGTGATAAAAAGATTTATCAGCTGGCCAAACTGTTAAAACTGAACAGCCAGTACCTTAAAAACAAGATAAAGAAACGTGCGGACAAGGAATTTGTCTATATCCGGCGGCGTATTAATCCGGCTCGGGCACAACAGATTATGAATCTGGATATCAAGGGCGTTCATGTTCAGCGTGAGTACCGGCGTTATTATCCAGACGGTGAAATTTTTGGTCATGTACTGGGCTTTACCGATGTGGATGACAATGGTCAGGAAGGCATGGAACTGGCCTACAATGACTGGCTGGCCGGTGAATCAGGTAAAAAACGGGTCGTTAAGGATCGACTGGGTCGGATTATTGCTATTGAAGAACAGGTTAAAGCACCCAGACCGGGTAAAAATTTAAAGCTTAGTCTGGACAGACGGATCCAGTATCTGGCTTATAAAACACTGAAAAAAACGGTACAGCAGCATAAAGCAAAATCAGGTTCCATTGTGGTACTGGATATTGACACCGGGGAAGTGATTGCCATGGCCAATCAGCCGGGTTTTAACCCTAACCGACTGCAGGATCGTAAATCCAGCCTGTATCGCAATCGGGCGATTACCGATCTGTTTGAACCGGGCTCAACCATGAAACCGATATCCATTGCTACGGCATTGAACAGCGGTCATTACAGTCCCGGTACCCAGATAGATACCGGTGACGGCTGGTTTATGATTGATGGTAAAACCATTAAGGATACACATGCTTATGGTGTTATTGATGTGGCGACAATACTGAAAAAATCCAGTAATGTCGGCACTTCAAAAATAGCACTAAGCTTACCCAAACCTTTGCTTTGGGATACCTATTACAGTTTTGGTTTTGGCAGTGATACCGGCAGCGGTTTTCCAGGTGAATCAAGTGGTCGCCTGGTACGACCCAGAAGAGTATCAAAAATAGAGCAGGCAACCTTATCTTTTGGCTATGGTATGTCTGTAACGACATTACAACTGGCTAACGCCTATAGCACCATTGCACGACAGGGAAAAAAACAATCCGTGACTTTTTTGTATCAACAGGCTGACAATTTAGATAGTGGAAGCACTGGATCAGAGCTTGCTCTTAACCAGCGTGTGCGCCTGTCTGAACGTTCTCTGAAGCAGGTCAGCAAAATGATGCAGACAGTGGTCAGTGATAGCGGCACTGCACCTAAAGCCGCCGTGCGTGGCTATAAAGTAGCCGGTAAAACCGGTACGGTTAAAAAAGCTTCTAAAAGTGGAGGTTATACCAAAAAGAAATACGCAGCAGTCTTTGCCGGGTTTGCACCTGCCTCTGATCCCAAACTGGCCATTGTGGTTATGATTGATGAACCCAGTAACGGTGTCTATTATGGTGGCCTGGTGGCCGCTCCGGCATTTTCAGAAGTGATGTCCGGAGCACTCAGGCTGCTTAATATTGACCCGGATGACATCAGTCATCCGGATGTAGCCTCCCAGATAGAGCAGAGTTTCGGGAGGCAGATATGAACGAACAACTGCCTATAACCCGTCAGGCTGCCTTACCGGTGCAACCGGTAAAAAGCACTTACCCCACAAACCATCTACAGAGTCTCTTAGATGGTTTTTGTGATCTTAGTGGGGTTGAAAATGCCGGACTAAGTTTCAAAGGCTTATCGCTTAATAGTAATAAAGTACATGAAGAATTTTTGTTCCTGGCCTGTGCGGGTGTAGGAAAACCCTCACAGACACCGCACCATGGCATTGCCTGGGCGGGACAGGCCATAAATCGGGGGGCTACCTGTGTGGCCTGGGAACCTACCGCTGAATTACAGGAAATGCCTGAAGTCTGCACCCTGGAAGATAAGCCGGATGTTCCGCTGATCCGGGTTGAAGGTTTACTGGAAAAAAGCGGTTATATTGCTGCACGTTTCTATCAGCACCCGACCCGGGAAATGCAGGTAATTGGTATTACCGGTACTAATGGCAAAACCTCAACCGCCCATTTTATTGCCCGCCTGATGGGCCTGCTGGCACAGCAGGATAATACGGAAGACTGCAGTGCTCTAATTGGTACCCTGGGCAACGGCCGTTATGGTCAGTTGCAGCCGGGCACGCATACCACACCGGATGCGGTGACAGTACAGCAGTTAATGGCAGACTATCGTGACCAGGGTATTCAAACCGTGATTATGGAAGTTTCTTCCCATGCTTTGGCACAGGGCCGGATAAACGGGGTGGAATTTGATACGGCAGTACTGACCAACCTGACCCGTGATCATCTGGATTATCATGGTGATATGCAGAGTTATGCAGCAGAAAAGCTAAAACTATTTTTAACACCGGGTTTAAAAAACATTGTACTGAATCTGGATGATACGTTTTCTGATCTGATCCGCTCCGAACTGAAGCAACAGGTATCACTTATTACTTATGCCAGACAGGACAGCTCCGCTGACTACTCTGTGTCAGATATCAGGCTGGACAATAAAGGCATCCATTTTAAATTACAGCATGGCCAGCAGAGCTGGCCGGTCAGTGCACCTTTAATCGGTGAGTTTAATATTGACAATATACTGGCAGCAATTGCCGTACTGGCTGCACAGGGTTATGCGCTCAGGAACATTATTACAGCCGTTAATGATTTACAGACCGTTCCGGGACGCATGGATAAAATTAATATTGCCGGGCAGGTACAGCAACCCTTAATTGTTATTGATTATGCCCACACCCCGGATGCGCTGGCCAAAGCTTTGCAGGCAGTCAGAGCTCATACCAGCAAAGAAGGTAAATTATATTGTATATTCGGTTGTGGTGGTGATCGGGATCAGGGTAAGCGTCCTTTAATGGCTCAGGCGGCAGAAGAACAGGCCGATCAGATTATGATCACATCAGATAATCCCCGCAGTGAAGAACCTGAGCAGATCATTAAGGATATAAACAGCGGCTTAAAAAATCCTCAGACAGTATGGACTGAAACGGATCGGGAGACGGCTATAGCCAGGGTATTAAATGCTGCCGGGCCACAGGACAGTGTTTTAATTGCTGGAAAAGGGCATGAAACTTATCAGGAAATAAACGGTACCCGGTTTCCCTTTAGTGACAGAGACTGTGTGATGCAGTTTTATCATAAGGATAAGGAGGGGGTGCAATGAGCCAGGCCTTAAAAGATGATCTCAATATGCATTTAAGTCTGGCACAGGTGGCCTCCGTACTGAATGTAGATTTAATTGGGGAAGACTGTGAGTTTTCCCAGGTCAGTATAAATACCCGAACCCTGGAAGCCGGTGATTTATTTGTGGCCATTAAAGGTGACAATTTTGATGCCCATGATTATGTACAGCAGGCAGAAGATAAGGGAGCCTGTGGTCTGGTGGTTGAAAAACCGGTGGACAGTACCCTGCCGCAGATTATTGTGGCAGACAGCCGTATAGCCCTGGGGCATATCGCTTCCTTATGGAGTTCAGCCTTTACGCTGCCCATTATTGCCATTACCGGAAGCTGCGGTAAAACCACGGTTAAGGAAATGACTGCCGCGATTTTACAGGCCGCTTTTTGTGAAGATGATCAGCAATGTATTCTGGCGACACAGGGTAATCTCAATAATGATATTGGTGTTCCTTTGACTCTGCTGCGTTTAAATAAGGCTCATAAAGCGGCGGTAATAGAAATGGGCGCTAACCATATTGGTGAGATCAAACAGCTGGTGGATATTGTTCAGCCGGATGTTGCAGTGATCACCAATGCAGGGCCGGCACATATTGAAGGTTTTGGTTCCCTGGATGGAGTAGCTCAGGCCAAAGGTGAAATATACAGCGGTATAGAGCAGGGCGGTACAGCTGTCATTAATGCTGATGATGCCTATGCCTCTTACTGGGAAAAAATTTGTGACAAACTGGATAAATCTCTCAAACGGGTTCGTTTTGGCTTAAATCATTCAGCGGAAATTTCTGCTCAGGTATCTGAGGCTCAGCAAGAAAAAATAACCGGACAGCAGATCGCAATTAATACCCCTCAGGGGCCGCTGACTGTTGAGTTGCCGCAGCCAGGTATGCATAACGTCTATAATGCCCTGGCAGCAACGGCCGTTTCACTGGCAGTGGGAGTCTCACTGCAGGCTGTTAAAACTGGTCTGGAAGGTTTTAGCAATGTTTCAGGACGGCTGGAACAGAAAACCGGTCTGAATTCATCACGTCTGTTTGATGATACCTATAATGCCAATCCCGGATCGGTTCGGGCAGGTATTGAGGCCATTAAACAGGTTAAGGGAAAGCATATTCTTGTATTAGGTGATATGGGCGAACTGGGTATGGAAGCTGAAGCACTGCATTATGAACTGGGGCAGGATGCATTCAGTCTGGGTATTGATAGTCTGTTTACTCTTGGAAGCCTGACTGAAGCAACTTATAAGGGCTTTATATCGGCCGGTGCAGATGACCAGGAGGCTCAACATTTTACCGATCGAAATGAGCTGATTAATGCGTTAAAAAAAGTGCTGCAATCAGAGCATGTGGTATTAATAAAAGGTTCCAGAACCATGAAGATGGAAGAGATAGTCTCTGCGTTAGAAATGGATGCAGAATCAGACATACATCATAAAGAAGGTACTCAATAATGTTGCTGGCTTTAGCGGAATATCTGTCACAGTACTATAGCGCATTTAATGTTTTTTCCTATCTGACCATGCGGGCCATCCTGGGGATCCTGACTGCGCTCAGTATTGCTCTGCTGGTAGGTCCCATGATGATTAAAAAACTCAGTGTCCGGCAGATTGGCCAGACCATTCGTGATGACGGTCCGGAGAGCCATTTCAGTAAAGCTGGAACACCGACCATGGGCGGGGCTTTGATATTAGTCGCCATAGCGGTCAGTACCTTATTGTGGGGGGATTTAAGTAATCGTTATGTCTGGGTAGTACTGATTGTAACCCTGCTGTTCGGAGTTGTCGGCTGGGTTGATGATTATAAAAAAATCGTTCACAAAGACACCCGGGGACTGATTGCCCGGTATAAATATTTCTGGCAAAGCGTTATTGGTTTTGGTGCGGCGGTATATTTATACATGAGTGCCCAGAGTGTACAGGAAACCCAACTGCTTATTCCCTTTATGAAAGATGTTTTTATTGATCTGGGTCCTTTTTATATTTTACTGACCTATCTGGTGATTGTCGGCAGCAGTAATGCTGTAAACCTGACGGACGGTCTGGATGGTCTGGCCATAATGCCGACGGTTATGGTGGCCGGTGCTTTCGGGGTCTTTGCCTACCTGACCGGGCATTATAATTTTGCCGAATATCTGGGTATTCCCTATATTCACGGTGTTGGAGAAATCGTCGTGATCTGTGCGGCATTTGTGGGTGCCGGTCTGGGCTTTTTATGGTTTAACACCTATCCCGCCCAGGTCTTTATGGGGGATGTCGGTGCCCTGGCACTGGGGGCAGGTCTGGGTATTATTGCGGTTGTGGTGCGTCAGGAAATTGTACTGTTTATTATGGGCGGTGTGTTTGTTATGGAAACAGTTTCGGTTATTTTACAGGTGGCCTCCTACAAACTGACCGGACGCCGTATATTTCGCATGGCACCCATACACCACCATTTTGAACTAAAAGGCTGGCCGGAACCCAGAGTGATTGTC
Organism: Gammaproteobacteria bacterium; assembly: GCA_027009375.1. Classification (GTDB taxonomy): domain Bacteria; phylum Pseudomonadota; class Gammaproteobacteria; order GRL18; family GRL18; genus JANELJ01. The sequence continues at coordinate 808 of JALVDE010000300.1, read as the reverse complement.
CGGTTCTGGATCATTACCGTTATTCTGGTATTGATTGGTCTGGCCTCATTAAAGATACGTTAAAGCTGAATCAGATAAATGAATAACAAACATGAATAACGGCACGGGACAATACAAACCTTTTGTTTTCAGTCAGCAGACACTGGTGGTCGGGCTGGGCAGCACCGGTTTGTCTGTGGCCCGCTATCTGAAACAAAAGAACTGTCCCTTTGATCTGGCCGATAACCGTTCTGAACTGGCTGATCAGGATACTATAGGATGTGAATTTCCGGATTCAGAATTGCTGCTGGGTGATTTTAACTATAAGCAGTTTAAACAGTATCCGCAGATCATTGTCAGTCCCGGGATTTCGGTGCGCAGTGAAATTTTCAGAGCATTGTCTGATAGAGAGTCTAATAAAGAGTCAGATAAAGGACAGCTGATTATTGGTGATATTGAACTGTTTGCCCAGGTAGTGGACAAGCCGGTTATTGCCATTACCGGTTCCAATGGTAAAAGCACTGTTACTACTCTGGTTGAAAAAATAGCCTCAGATTGCGGTATTAAAACCATTGCCGGCGGCAACCTGGGGATACCGGCACTGGATTTATTAGCCACCCAAAGTGATCTTTATATTCTGGAGTTATCCAGCTTTCAGCTGGAAACTACCTATAGTTTAAAAACACTCAGCGCCATAGTGCTGAATGTTTCAGAAGATCATATGGATCGTTATAACGGTCTGGAAGATTATCGTCAGGTTAAGACGACTATCTACAACAATACCGACTGGGCGGTGATTAATAAAGATGAGCAACAGTTATTCATGCTG
>JALVDE010000299.1 GCA_027009375.1 Gammaproteobacteria bacterium | reverse complement strand
TTCAGGAAGACATAGATAATACAACGGTTCAGATTATGACCAGCAAAGAATATGATTTAAAAAATGATAACGAAATTATTAACACCTTTAAAAAGCGTCTGGGTGATACTGTAAATATAAATATCGAACATGTTGATAATATCAAGGCAGAAAAATCAGGAAAGTTTCGTTATGTTATTAGCAAGGTATCAGTAAATTAAAATGGTCAAACGACAATGAGAGATATTGCTGTATTTTTAGCCTTAATAGGCAGTCTGCCCTTTATCCTGTATCGGCCATGGTATGGGATTCTGGTACTGGCATGGCTGGGTTATATGAACCCCCATCGACTGGCTTATGGTTTTATTACCAATATGCCTGTAGTACTAATTGTAGTTCTGACTTTGTTAACAGGTTTACTTTTTGCAAAAAAAGAAGAACGGGGGACAATCCCTGTTACTCGGGAAACAATTGTTTTAATTATTTTTATAATATGGATGTTTATCACTACTAACTTTGCTGTATATAGTGATCTGGCCTGGTTACAGTGGGATAAAGTCTGGAAAATTCAGGTTATTATATTTTTAACCATGATGCTTATTAATAATAAAGAACGTGTAAATGCTTTAGTCTGGACTATTGTTTTATCATTGGGGTTTTATGGCGTAAAAGGTGGTATTTTTACCTTAATGACAGGAGGTGGTTTTCGTGTCCAGGGACCTTCAGGTACATTTATAGCAGGTAACAATGAAATTGGTCTGGCAATGTTACTCACCATTCCTTTAATGCGTTATTTGCAGTTAAGCACTGACAAAAAAATAATAAAAACAGGTTTAAATGTTATGATATTTTTGACCCTGGTTTCTATTTTAGGAACGCATTCTCGTGGTGCTTTAGTTGGGGCTGTATTAATGGGTTTTTTTCTGATTTTAAAAAGCAGAAAGAAATTTTTCTTATTAATCCTGGGTGCTTTATTTATAGCAGGGACGCTTAAATTTGCTCCTGAAGAATGGTTTGCCCGCTGGGATACCATAGAAACCTATGAGCAGGATAAATCTGCCATGGGGCGTATTAATGCCTGGTGGATGGCCTATCATTTGGCCGAAGATAGAGTCTTAGGGGGTGGATTTGAAGCTTTTAAACCTGGAATGTTCAGGCTGTATGCGCCTTTCCCCGATAATGTACACGATGCACATAGTATTTATTTTGAAGTGTTGGGAGAGCAGGGCTTTATCGGCTTGACACTATTTTTAACCTTATGGCTATTTACCTGGCTTAGTGCCCAACAGGTTATTAAAGAGGCAAAAAAAGATAAAGAGCTTACCTGGTTAAGAGATTTAAACAGTATGTTGCAGGTCTGTCTGATTGCTTATGCCGCAGGTGGTGCCTTTTTAGGCCTGGCTTACTTTGATTTGCCCTATCACTTTATGGCTTTAGTTGTTATTTCAAAGCGATTGCTTGTGAAATATAAAAAGCAAAAGAAAGAAAAAAATCGGGATGAGATTAAAAATTCAAATCAACCAGATATAGAAGCAAATAAGTTCAAGCTATTGCAATAAGTTTTGATGTTTGAATCCAGGTATATATTATTTAATACTTATCATCATGGCAGGCAAGCCATTGTTCAAACATCATCATAACCCAGATCATAACTCCATAATAAGAACTGTGTTCATTATTATGCGCCTGCCAAAGTTTATTAATATAATCTTTATGAAAAAAACCACGTTTTTCCAGGTTTAATAAACTTTCATGGGCTAACTCATGCAGTGGCTTATAATCATTTAACCAGACCCCAAAAGGCAAACCAAAACCATGTTTTTGCTTATGAATAACATCATGGGGCAGGTAATTCATCAGAGCCTGCTTAAAGAAATAGCGTAAATTTTGCCCTTTAAGCTTTAACTCAGGTGGCACCTTTGCCGCAAAATTAACCATATCATCATCCAGAAATGGATAAACCACATCCACGCCCGCTAAAGCACACATATTATTAACCTTGCGTATATCATTATCCGCAATGGTCACTTTCATATCCAGGTGCAGCATTTTATGTAAAACCTGCTCAGAATGTGTACGATGATAAACCTCTTCCTGCATGGACAAGGGCCAGTCCGGATTAACCTGGGATAAAAAATCCCTGTCAAATATAGTCTCTAAAGGTGTCCGGTTCAAAAAATTATAGGTTTCAAACCTGGCAGGCAGGGGAATTTTAGCCTGTTTAATATAACTATTAACTTTTTTAATAACAGGCAGTGAATCAGAACCGGGTAATTTAAGAAACAAAGGCTCCAGGATCAGATTCCTTAATATGGCTGGGAGCTGTCCATAGACCTCAAAGATCCCCTGTTTGGCATAACGTTCATTACCGGCAAAAATTTCATCCCCGCCATCTCCGCCAATCATGGTATGAATACCATTTTCTCGGGCAAATTTGGCACAATAATAAGCCGGAATAGCGGAGGCGTTGCCGAATGGCTCATCATAAGTCCGGGCAATTAATGGAATGGCTTTAAAAACATCC
>JALVDE010000298.1 GCA_027009375.1 Gammaproteobacteria bacterium | reverse complement strand
CTACCTAATGAGATAGTAAAGAAACTTTCACCTTATTTTAAAGGTTGTGAAACATACGAAGATATATACAAAGTTAGTCGTTCAAAAAACAATGAAATAAAAAGCTCTATCCATCCAATAGAGAGTAAAATTCTAGATAAGTACATATAGGCACAGAGCAAGTAAATCTAGGTGACACCTACGGCGCACCTGATTTAGGCGTTATACACAATAAAAAGGAGATCACTGGTGTAAGTAATATTTGGAAAATATGTTGGGAAGTCCATTAAACTCCTTATGCTTAAAAAGCCAAGCTATATCAAATGAGTGTTAAATTAGCAGTCTCCAACAGGTGCAATGGCGAAAGAAAAGCATTTAGAGACACCTTCTAAATAAAAATTAGAATATAACATATTACTGAAAAATTAATCTTAAAATAACTCTCTTTATATTGAAGTTAAGTTTACAAAAAAATAGTCAATATCTACAAACGATGGATGTTAATCTGAATGACAGGCAGGAGATAGTCTTCCTGGTATTATGAGTAAAGTAAGTCGGGTAGTTTTGTTTCCGGCAGAGTGATTTTAATTGCTGTTCAGAGGGTAATTATTGGCGACCCAAAAAATGGGAGTATATCCATATTTATGATTCTGGACATTAAAACAGTTAAGCTTAATTAATGAAGGATTAATTTTTTGTTAAAAAAGGATCTATAACATGGCTAAACCAAACGATTTTTTTGTGGGAATTATTGATCTGTTTGCAATATTGTTACCTGGTGGTGTATTAACATTTATACTTCTCACGGAATATGAGTCTTTTTTTGATAAAGTTATTAACCTAACAGGCGCACAAGGTTGGGTTGCATTTTTATTTGGTTCCTATCTCTTGGGTCATATCATTTTTATGATTGGTGCTAAGCTTGATGATCTGTACGATGCTCAAAGAAAAAAGAAAAATCCTTACACAAACGAATCTGCTTATCAATGCGCAACAAAAATAAAGAATAGGCTATTAGATAAAGAAGAAACGAAATCAATAAATACTTACCACTGGTCTATCTCCTTTCTAACAACTCAATATCCTGAGGCGATGGTAGAAATTAACAGACTAGTTGCAGATTCAAAATTTTTCCGTAGCCTGGTTGTTATTTTGCCAATTATTTCTTTAATATTAATTCTGGATAAACTTTATTTGCATGCGGTCATATTTTTAGCACTGATAGTGCCTTGCTATTTAAGGTATTATGGAAGAAGGCTTAAAAGTACTACCAGAGCATATCAGTATATAGTGATGCTGAATGGTCTAGGTAAAATTCTATAGCTTGACAATGCAATCCGCTGATCGTGAGGTTAGATAACAGAAATAATGAGATCATTGGCATCCATAAATTATGGCTATCCTGTAATAGTAACCAAATACCGTAACGATGTCGTTATATACAATACAATCTCGAGGTTTCCGTGAAGCTTGAGTTTAAAGACCACTTTTCTGAAAACTCAGAAGAATATAATAAATTTCGGCCAAAGTATCCGGCAGAACTATTTGCTTATCTGGCCTCGGTTTCTAAGCAACATCAGAAAGCGTGGGATTGTGCTACAGGTACCGGGCAGTCTGCTCTATCATTATCCGAATATTACTCAACTGTCATTGCTACTGATGCAAGTAAAATACAAATTGAAAATGCTGAAAAAAAGCAGGGTGTTGTTTATCAGCTTGCGACAGCAGAAAATAGTAATATAGATGGCTGTTCAGTTGATTTAATTACAGTAGCACAGGCATGTCACTGGTTTAACATTGATGCTTTTGCAAAGGAAGCAAATCGAGTATTAAAAAAACAGGGGATCGTTGCAATATGGTCATACAATTTACTAACGATTCAGGAAGATATAGATGAAATTATATCCTGTTTGTATCACGATATACTTGGCGAGTATTGGCCGGTAGAAAGAAAAATGGTGGAGGATGGCTATAAAAATATTCAGCTGCCATTTAAAGAAATTGAAACCCCTTTGTTTACTATGTCTGCTAAATGGAATTTATATCAATTAACAGGTTATTTGTGTACCTGGTCGGCTACCAGTAAATATAAGAAAAAGTGTGGCATTAATCCGGTAGAGATTGTGTATGATCGACTTGCTGATCTTTGGGGTAAACCTGAAACAGAATTATTAGTAAAATGGCCTTTGAGTATTCGATTATGGCAAAAAATTACATAGCTGTTACCATTATTCAAAGAGTTAAAAGCTCTGATATTCATGCCCTGTCTATGAGGCTTTTGCCTAAAAGTGATCCGGGATATTGGTTTTACAGATAATATTATATGTTCAATAAAATATTTAACAATTTAAGTTTGACCATTTATGTTCAAATTTGGGCAGATAGAATAAAAGCGACCGAAATAAATTCCGGCAAGATCTATGATGAAAAGCCATTTATAGCAATAAAGAAAAATACTAAGGGTGAAGAAACCATTACTGTTGTTGGCAGCAACGCAGAGTTATTAAAAAATGATTCAGGTGTAAAGGTTAT
>JALVDE010000297.1 GCA_027009375.1 Gammaproteobacteria bacterium | reverse complement strand
CAATGCTAACCCAGATCCCAATGCTCCTCCTAATGTGAATGTCCCCTTATCCACTTACAACCCAAATCTACGTCTTACCCGCCGGTTAACCAGTAGTGCGGCTTATAAATTCAGTAAATCCACTGTAACCTTAAGCGTCTATGCAGAAGCCATTTATTATGAAGATGCGGACAGAAAAGATAACAATAATCAGGGCATTGCTCTGGACTGGAATTTACGTATGAATTCCAGAACCAGTTTTCTGACCGGTATTTCCTGGGATAAGCTGGATCAGAGAGCAAATTCTAACAGCCTGATTAATAATAATCAGATTGGCAATAAACAGGACCGGACACGATTATTTTTTAGATTTACCCGGCAGTTAAATTCTGATCTTTCCGGAAGCATTGGCTATACCTACCGTAAAAACAATGCTGATCTCAGTACCAGCGAATATACAGAAAACCGCATTTCTGCGACACTCAGCAAAAGGTTTTAAAAATTACAGCTCCTATGAAAAAAATTATTTGCGTTGTTGGCGCACGTCCGAATTTTATGAAAATAGCCCCGGTAATGGATGCCTTTCAACGCTTGTTTCCGCAATTAAATGTATTGTTATTACATACCGGACAGCATTATGATGCTAATATGAAAACCCAGTTTTTTGAGCAGCTGGGCATTCCTGAACCGGATATAGATTTAGGCGTAGGCTCAGGCAGCCATGCTGTGCAAACGGCTGAAATTATGTTGCGCTTTGAGCCGGTACTGGATAAAGAACAACCTGATGCCATTGTGGTTGTTGGCGATGTAAATTCCACCATATCCTGTGCCCTGGTAGCAGTTAAAAAAGACATTCCCGTTATTCACATTGAAGCCGGTTTGCGCAGTTATGATCGTAAAATGCCCGAAGAAATAAACCGGGTGCTAACCGACCAGATATCCGACCGTTTATACACCACAGAAAAACTGGCTGAACAGAACCTGGCAAAAGAAGGTATTCCCGGTGAACGGGTCTGCTTTGCAGGCAATGTTATGATTGATACACTGAAAAAGAATGCAGAAAAGGCAACACCTTTTCTGGAAACTTTAAAGGAATATAATATCAATGCAGAGCTGCAGGCAAAACAATATTCTCTGGTTACCATGCATCGCCCGTCTAATGTCGATAATAAAAACATACTCGAAACCCTGCTTAAAACCCTGCAGAAAACCAGCCGGACAATTCCAGTAGTGTTTCCAGTACATCCCAGGACCCAGAATAAAATTAAAGAATTTGGTCTTGAACACTATATTCAGGATAAAAATATACATACCCTGCCGCCGCTGGGTTATATGCAGTTAGTTGGTTTAATGAAAAATGCCAGAGTAGTGATGACCGATTCGGGCGGTATTCAGGAAGAAACCACGGCCCTGGGGGTACCCTGCATAACCCTGCGCGAAAATACCGAACGTCCTATTACCGTAGAACAGGGAACCAATACTATAGTCGGCACCGATCCGGATCTCATCTATTCAACCTTTGAAGAAGTGATTAAAACCGGCGGAAAAGCCGGCAAACAACCCGAACTATGGGATGGTCACGCTGCCGACAGAATTGTTACAGACCTCATGGACTGGTTAGATCAGTAATAATGACTTCTCCCGATACGATCACCAATGCCATGTCGGTAGACGTAGAAGACTACTTTCAGGTTGCCGCCTTTGACAACATTATAGACAGTAACGACTGGGACTCTCTGCCGCATCGGGTACAGAATAATACCGCTAAAATCCTGGATATTTTTGCTCAGAAAAATATTAAAGCAACCTTCTTTGTACTTGGCTGGGTAGCAGAACGGTATCCTGAAATTGTAAAACGAATTGTTAATGAAGGCCATGAACTGGCCAGCCACGGCTATGCCCACAAAAAAGCCACAGAGCAGAGTCGCTCTGAATTTAGAACAGACATTATAAAAGCCAAAAAAATACTGGAAGATATTTCCGGAACAGAAATAAAAGGCTATAGAGCACCCAGTTATTCCATAAACAAATCCAACCTGTGGGTGCACGATGAATTAAAAGAAACTGGGCATCAATACAGTTCCAGTGTTTATCCGGTTAAACATGATCTGTACGGTATTCCAGATGCCCCCAGGTTTGCTTACCGCTGTGCCAATGGACTGCTGGAAATACCCATTACCACTGCCCGGATAGGCAGTAAAAATTTTCCTGCCGGTGGCGGCGGTTTTTTCCGTCTTTATCCCTATCCTTTATCGCGCTGGATCATTCAGCGAGGCAATAAACAGGATAAACAGCCATCAATTTTCTATTTTCATCCATGGGAAATCGATCCACAACAACCCAGACAGGAATCAGCCAGCTTTAAGTCCCGTTTCCGACATTATCTAAACCTGGACAAAACAGAGACCAGGCTAAAAAAACTGCTGGATGATTTTAAATGGGAGCGGATGGATAATATCTTCCTAAAATAAAAAATATCCTACACTCCTCAAGTGCTTAAAAAGTTATAATTCAGGCTTTATAGTTCTTAATC
>JALVDE010000296.1 GCA_027009375.1 Gammaproteobacteria bacterium | reverse complement strand
AATTTACTGAGTGAACTCTATAAGTTTTATGGCGAGGCTCACGGCCTGAGAATTGCCCGTAAACATATAGCCGCCATTATAAAACCCTTACCTGAAGGCAATACTTTCTGGCGGCAGATTAATCAGATAAATCATGCCCGGGAACAATACATAATGGTCGGAAAATTTTTCTCAGATAGCACTGAAACCAGTTTACGCAAACAACAAGCCTGAAATCAATTTATTTTCACCGTTTATGATAAAAGTCAAAAAAAACAAAATTGCTTTTAAATGTGGGAAATTTCTGACACCTTAAGAGCGATTTAAGTCTATAATAGGCATCTCCTCGCAAGACTATTTTACTTTTTGGTTCACCGTAATTTTTTAGGTTAAGTCCATGCCCATTGAACAAGATGTTTTAGCTGATATTAAGGATATGCCTGCCCCTGCTGCAGATACTGAAACAAATAATAATAATGATACTGCGGTACTGCGTGACTGTGTTCGTTCGGTATTAACCAGTTATATTAAAGATCTGGAAGGCCATAGTGTTGATGATTTATACCAGCTGGTACTGGCAGAGGTTGAAGCCCCCCTGCTGGAAACCGTATTAGGTCACACCAATGGCAACCAGAGCAAAGCGGCACAGATGCTCGGCATCAACCGGGGCACTCTGCGTAAAAAACTGAAGCAATATAATATAAATGACTAAAAATCACAGTGATTCCCAGATAATCTGATTTTGTCTGTATTTTTCTGTGTAGCTACTGCTATTAAGTTTTTTGTGTTGTTTCATGCCGCATTTCCCATTATTATATCCCGATCTGCACTGTCTGCCCTGCAGCCGTGTACTGCACTAACTATTACTGGAGTCCCTGAATGGCTGTCATTAAAACCGCACTGATCTCTGTCTCAAATAAAGACAATATTGTTGAATTCGCCAAAGCTCTGGCTGAAATGCAGGTCAATATTCTTTCCACCGGCGGTACTGCCAGCCTGCTGCAGGATAATAATATTCCGGTGACTGAAGTTTCCGACTATACCGGCTTTCCCGAAATGATGGATGGGCGCGTTAAAACGCTGCACCCAAAAGTACACGGCGGTATTTTAGGCCGTCGCGGTGTAGATGATGCGATTATGCAGGAACACGGCATTGATGCCATCGATATGGTCGTGGTCAACCTGTACCCCTTTGAGGCCACTGTCGCCAATCCTGATTGCGATCTGGCCACAGCCATAGAAAATATTGATATCGGTGGCCCAACCATGGTACGGGCGGCAGCCAAAAACCATGAAAGCGTCGCTATTGTGGTTAACCCGGAAGATTATGACGACATTATTGATGAAATGAAGAGCAGTGCCGGTGAGCTCTCTAAAAAGAGCCTGTTCCAGCTCGCAGTCAAGGCCTTTGAACACACGGCAAAATACGATGGTCATATCGCTAATTACCTGGGCGCCATTAATTATGATGATCAAACTAAAGAGCTGTTCCCGCAAACCTGGAGTATGCAGTTTAACAAGTCCCAGCAGATGCGCTATGGTGAAAACCCCCATCAGAATGCGGCATTTTATGTTGAATCCAGTCCCCAGGACGCCTGTGTCGCTACGGCTACCCAGATCCAGGGCAAGGAATTATCCTATAACAATATTGCTGATACGGATGCCGCCCTGGAGTGTGTTAAACAGTTTAATGAAGCCCCGGCCTGTGTGATTGTCAAACACGCCAACCCCTGTGGTGTCGCTTTAGGCTCCAGCCAGCTGGAAGCTTATGACCGGGCATTTCAGACTGATCCGACTTCTGCTTTCGGCGGTATTATTGCATTTAATGAAGCACTCAATGCAGAAACCGCTCAAGCCATTGTGGATCGTCAGTTTGTGGAAGTCATAATTGCCCCGGCCATTGATGAAGCAGCCAGAGCCGTTCTGGCCGACAAGAAAAATGTCCGGGTTCTGGCCTGTGGTCAGTGGTCAGATACTCCGGTACCCGGCTGGGATTACAAACGGGTCAATGGCGGCCTGCTGGTTCAGGAACGGGATCTGGGCATGATCACTGAAGGTGATCTGAAAGTCGTCACTAAAAAGATCCCCACACCGGAACAGATGGCCGATCTGATCTTTACCTGGAAAGTAGCCAAATTTGTTAAGTCCAATGCCATTGTTTATGCCCGTGACAAACAGACTATTGGGGTCGGCGCCGGGCAGATGAGCCGGGTGTATTCAGCCAAAATCGCCGGTATTAAAGCCGCTGATGAAAATCTGGAAGTGGCCGGTTCAGTCATGGCTTCCGATGCGTTCTTCCCCTTCCGTGACGGCCTGGACTCTGCCGCTGAAGCCGGGATCAGCGCCGTAATTCAGCCTGGCGGCTCTATGCGTGACCAGGAAGTGATTGATGCTGCCGATGAGCATGGTATTGCTATGGTGTTTACGGGGATGCGGCATTTCAGGCATTAAGAGCGTTGAGCGTTGAGCGTTGAGCGTTGAGCGTTGAGATTATTAGACCCTCTTTAGCTGTTGTAGTAAAGAGGGTTTGTTTTTTATTTGGCCA
>JALVDE010000295.1 GCA_027009375.1 Gammaproteobacteria bacterium | reverse complement strand
TGATCCGCAGAAAGTCGTACACAATCCTGATGCCCCTCTGACTTCCGGTGCAATACGCGGCTGGGATCGTCGCAATGCCTATTATTTTCAGATGCTCAAGTCTCTGGCAGAACACTATAATTTTGACCTGGACACCCCGTTTAATAAACTGCCGAAAAAAATACAGGACATGATCCTCTATGGTAATCAGGGTGAAATCATCAATTTCGTTTATGTTAATGACAAGGGCAGAAAAACCACCCGCAATGCACCCTTTGAAGGGGTTATCCATAATATGCAGCGCCGCTATCTGGAAACCGACTCTAATGTAGTGCGTGAAGAACTGAGCAAATACCAGACTGTTCATGCCTGTCCGGACTGCCACGGCAGTCGGCTTAATATAGCGGCCCGTAATGTATTTATAAAAAGCAAAAACCTGCCCGATGTCGTATCCATGTCCATTGGTGATACCGCCGAGTTTTTTGAGAAACTCAAACTGCCCGGTAAACGGGGCGAAATAGCCAAAAAGATTGTGGTTGAGATTAAACAGCGGCTTAACTTCCTGGTGAATGTTGGCCTGGAATATCTTACCCTGGATCGCAGTGCCGAAACCCTCTCCGGCGGTGAGGCCCAGCGGATCCGCCTGGCCAGTCAGATTGGTGCCGGACTGGTGGGTGTCATGTATATCCTGGATGAACCATCTATTGGTCTGCATCAGAGAGACAATCAGCGCCTGTTAAACACACTCAATTATTTAAGAGATCTGGGCAATACCGTTATTGTGGTGGAACATGATGAAGATGCTATTCGTGCAGCAGATTATATTGTGGATATCGGCCCGGGTGCCGGGGTTCATGGCGGTGAGATTGTTGCTCAGGGCTCTTTAAAACAGATACTGAAAAACAAAAAATCCATTACGGCACAATTTCTCAGCGGACAGGATACCATTGCCGTACCGGCACAGCGTACTCCGATAGATAACAAACGCCTGTTAAAAATTAAGGGTGCTTCAGGCAACAATTTAAAACAGGTTAATGTCACAATCCCGGTTGGTTTACTTACCGTAGTGACCGGTGTTTCCGGTTCAGGCAAATCCACCTTAATTAATGATACTCTGTACCAGTATGCTGCCGGTATTTTAAACCGGGCCAATACCTCACCGGCGCCGTTTAAGTCGATTGAAGGGCTGGATCAGTTTGACAAGGTAATTGACATAGACCAGAGTCCAATTGGCCGCACTCCCCGCTCCAATCCAGCCACCTATACTGGCCTGTTCACTTCCATCCGTGATTTATTTGCCGCCACTAATGAAGCCCGTTCCCGGGGTTATAATGTTGGCCGCTTTAGTTTTAATGTAAAAGGCGGGCGCTGCGAAGCCTGCCAGGGTGACGGGGTTATTAAGGTTGAGATGCATTTTCTGCCTGATGTTTATGTCCCCTGTGATGTCTGCAAGGGTAAACGCTATAACCGGGAAACCCTGGAGATTAAGTACAAGGGTAAAAATATTTATCAGGTGCTTGATATGACTATTGAAGAAGCCCATGAGTTTTTCAGTGCCATACCGGCTTTAAAGCGTAAGTTACAGACTCTGCTGGATGTGGGTTTGTCTTATATCAAGCTGGGTCAGAGTGCTACGACTTTATCCGGGGGTGAAGCACAAAGAGTCAAGCTATCCAGAGAATTGTCCAAGCGGGATACAGGAAAGACTCTGTATATACTGGATGAACCAACCACTGGTCTGCATTTTTATGATATTAAGCAGTTATTACAGGTTTTGTTTAAACTGCGTGATCATGGAAATACGGTAGTGATCATTGAGCATAATCTGGATGTAATTAAGACGGCAGACTGGATCATTGATATTGGGCCGGAAGGGGGTAATAAGGGGGGTACGGTTATTGACTGTACTACGCCTGAGGAACTGGTTAAGAATAACAAGTCTTATACGGGGGAGTTTTTAAAGGGGTATTTAAAATAGAGGGCATGGAGAAGGAATGTAAGACATAAAAAAACCGGGACTGGCCCGGTTTTTTTGCTCTTTAAAGAGCTGAAGTCTCTGAAAAAGTCAGTGAAACTTATTCTTCTTCTTCGATGTCATCTTCATCTTCAATAATGGGACGATCCACCAGCTCTACATAAGCCATAGGGGCATTGTCACCCTTACGGAAGCCGCATTTTAAAATACGAACATAACCGCCTGGACGATCCTGATAACGTGGGCCTATTTCAGTAAACAACTTTGCAGTGACTTCATTGTCACGGGTACGTGCAAAAATAACACGACGGTTGGCTACAGAGTCAACTTTGGCACGAGTGATCATAGGTTCAACTACGCGACGCAGTTCTTTGGCTTTAGGCAAAGTGGTTTTAATAATTTCATGACGCAATAAAGAAACAGCCATATTTTTAAACATCGCTTTACGATGTGAGCTGTTACGATTTAATTGACGTCCACTCTTACGATGACGCATGATAGTTTCCTTTATTAATCTATAGCACCCAGCCATAACAACATGGCTGAATCTAAGTTACTATAAATACTGCTTGCGCAGGTTTGATACCAATTAAATTTTGTATTTAATGTCCGGTCAGGCTGAGTACACGATTTTTTTTGTCTGCGGAACTCGCTGCGCTCAGACAGTCCTCAACAAAAAAAATCGTGTACTCAGCCTTCCCTTGGGTAGGTATTTCTATTAATTAGGCCTTGGTGCTGTCTTTTAGGATAGCGGGGGGCCAGTTTTCCAGTTTAATACCCAGGCTCAGGCCTTTGGAAGCCAGTACGTCCTTAATTTCAGTTAAGGATTTCTTACCCAGGTTAGGTGTTTTTAATAACTCAACTTCAGTACGCTGAATCAGATCACCGATAAAGTAAATTTGTTCGGCTTTCAGGCAGTTGGCTGAACGGACCGTTAATTCCAGATCGTCGATAGGACGCAGCAGAATTGGGTCAATTTCAGGTTCTTTCTCTTTCTGCTCTTCCGGCTCGCGAACATTCAGGTTCACGAAAGAAGATAACTGGTCAGAAAGAATGGTCGCCGCATGCTTGATGGCTTCTTCCGGATCGATAGTACCATTGGTTTCCAGATCGATGATCAGCTTATCCAGGTTAGTACGTTGTTCTACCCGGGCATTTTCTACCTGGTAGGATACTTTTAACACTGGGCTGTAGCTGGCATCAAGCTGTAAACGGCCGATAACCGAATCAGAATCTTCTGGACGGTTACGGGTATTGGAAGGCTGATAGCCAATGCCTTTGTTAATACGCAGTTTCATGTTAATTTCTGCACCGGAAGACAGGTTACAGATAACATGATCGGGATTAGCAATTTCAACATCGTGGTCCAGAGCAATATCAGCAGCAGTTACTACAGCAGGACCTTTCTTGTTCAGGGTCAGCTCAACTTCGTCACGATTGTTTAAACGAATGGCCACACCTTTCAGGTTTAACAGGATTTCAATAACATCTTCCTGTACACCTTCAATACTGGAGTATTCATGTAATACGCCATCAATCTCTGCTTCGTAGATGCATGCACCTGTCATGGAAGAGAGTAGTATGCGACGCAATGAGTTACCTAAAGTATGTCCGAAACCTCTTTCAAGTGGCTCCAGTACGACTTTCGCATGATTTTCTGAATATTGTTGTACATCGACCAGCTTGGGTCTTAGAAACTGAGATACAGAGTCCTGCATGAAGTGTCCTCATAGCATAAATTATTTTTATAACGCCAAAAGCCTTATTGATAAAACTATCAATAAGGCTTTTGGCAAGAGTGAAATTACTTGGAGTATAATTCCACAATCAGATTTTCCTGAATTTCTGTTGGCAGTTCGCTACGTTCTGGAATGGACTTGAAAGTACCTTCCATAGCTTTCTCATCAACTGAAATCCACTCTTCAATTTCGCGCTGTTTGCGAAGTTCAAGAGCATCTTTGATACGTTGCTGGTTTTTTGCTTTCTCACGGATAGAGATAACATCACCTGGCTGAACTGTGTAAGACGGGATATTAACAATCTTACCATTAACCAGGATAGCCTTGTGGCCAACCAGTTGTCTGGCTTCTGCGCGGGTAGAGCCAAAGCCCATACGATAAACTATATTATCTAAACGCTGTTCCAGAAGTCTTAACAGGTTCTCACCGGTTGCACCCTTCTGACCGGACGCTTTTTTGTAGTAGTTTCTGAACTGTTTTTCCAGAACACCATAAATTCTTCTGACTTTCTGCTTTTCGCGCAACTGCATACCGAATTCACTTAAACGACCACGTCCCGCTCCATGTACGCCGGGTGGTTGTTCCATATTACATTTGGTATCTAATGCACGCAGGCCGCTTTTAAGACCCAGGTCAGTTTTTTCACGACGTGATAGTTTACAAGTCGGTCCAATATATCTGGCCATAATTTAATTCCTTCTCGTTAATCTCTTTACTGTTCTCTTGGAAGATAAAAGTCGTTTATACACGACGCTTCTTAGAGGGACGACAACCATTATGCGGGATAGGGGTTACATCAGTAATACTGTTGATTTTATAACCCAGTGCATTAAAGGCACGAACTGCGGATTCACGACCAGGACCTGGACCTTTTACGTTCACGTCAAGATTCTTCATCCCCATTTCCAGAGTGACTTTGCCAGCTCTTTCAGCTGCTACCTGAGCAGCAAATGGAGTACTTTTTCTGGAACCACGGAAACCGGAACCACCTGCAGTAGCCCAGGCCAGAGCATTGCCCTGACGATCCGTGATGGTAATAATTGTATTGTTGAAGGATGCATGGATATGTGCAATTCCGTCAACCACCGTACGTTTTACTTTTTTACGTGAACGACTTGGTTTAGCCATTAGTTTTACCTATATAATTTTGAATCTTAGCAGAGCATGTAGTGAGCTGTTTTACTTATAAATAAACAGTCATTTCAGCTTTGTTAACACTCTTTATTGAATCAGTCTTTTGTTTATTCAGTTTGTTCGATAGTATTTGCTATTTATAATATCAACAAGAATTTATGGATTTGTGATTGGCCTTTCCTATAGAAAGGCCTGCAAACTTACTTACGAATAGGCTTACGAGGACCCTTACGAGTTCTGGCATTCGTTTTAGTACGCTGACCACGCAGAGGTAAACTTCTGCGGTGTCTTAAACCACGGTAACAACCCATATCCATCAGACGTTTGATGTTCATGGAAACTTCTCGTCTCAGATCACCTTCTACAGTGAACTCACCAACTAAGGCACGAATAGCATCCAGTTCTTTTTCTGATAGCGCTTCGACTTTAGTAGTACCGTCAATGCCGGCCTGTTCTAAAATCTTTCTGGAGCGGGTTGGACCAATTCCATAAATCGATGTTAATGCAATAACTGCATGTTTTCTATCTGGAACGTTTACACCAGCAATACGAGCCATAAAGGCACTCCCATCAATCTAATAGTAATACAAAGAGCGCGTAATTATACGCACTGTTACAAGTCATGTCAATGAAATTTAATGTTTCATTAAACAACAAAAGAGAATCTCCATAACGGCCAATTCTCTTTATATTTTAAATGGGTTCCTGACAGGAACCGATATTTAAAATTTGTCGCGGGCAAGCTGCCCGCTCTCCCAGGGCGAGTGGGAGCACAGGATTATTGTTTTATCCCTGGCGCTGCTTGTGGCGTGCATCTGAACAGATAACACGGACAATGCCTTTACGCTTGATAATTTTGCAGTTTCTGCAAATCTTTTTTACTGAAGCACGGACTTTCATGTTTCACCTCTAAAAATAGAATTAAAATTCAGTTCTAGTGTTGCAGGCTATTTTTTGCCCTTGGAACTCTTTAAATTGGCCTTCTTCATTAAGCCCTCATACCGATGAGACATAATGTAAGTTTGTACCTGTGCCATAAAGTCCATGGTTACAACAACAATAATTAATAAGGAGGTACCGCCAAAGTAGAAGGGTACGTTCCAGTTTAAAATCAGAAATTCAGGCAATAAACACACGCCGGTAATATATACCGCACCAATCAGGGTCAAACGACTCATAATGGCATCAATAAAGCGTGAAGTATTTTCACCCGGTCTGATCCCGGGAATAAAAGCACCGGATTTTTTCAGGTTATCCGCTGTTTCCCTGGGATTAAACATAATCGCCGTATAGAAGAAACAGAAGAAGAAAATTCCAACTGCATAAAACAGTACATACAAAGGCTGGCCCGGAGATATGGCATCGGCCATAGTCTGCATCCATTCCAGTCCTTCTGTATTGGCAAACAGCTTACCTAAGGTTGCCGGAAACAGAATAATACTGGAGGCAAAAATAGGTGGAATCACACCCGCCATGTTCACTTTTAGGGGCAGATGAGAGGACTGCGCCGCATACATCTTACGCCCCTGCTGCCGCTTGGCATAGTTAACGGTTATTCGCCGTTGGGCTCGCTCTACAAAGACCACAAATGCGGTTACAGCAATAATGATCATAATTAACAGTAATAATACACCGGAAGAAATTGTACCTTCACTCTGTAATGAGAAGGTGCCGCCCAATGCGGTGGGCAGGCCTGCTACAATACCGGCAAAAATAATCAGTGAAATACCATTACCGATACCCCGTTCGGAGATCTGTTCACCCAGCCACATTAAAAACATGGTTCCGGTGACCAGAGTTGCTACCGTAGAAATACGAAAAATAAAACCTGGGTCAACCACTACATTGGTTGCGCCGGCAGTCTGACTTTCCAGAGTAATGGCGACACCCAGTGCCTGGAAGGTCGCTAAACCGACCGTACCAATACGGGTGTACTGAGTAATTTTGCGCTTTCCGGCTGCTCCTTCCTTACTCAGTTGTTCAAGGGAAGGTATCACCTTGGTCATTAACTGAATAATAATGGAGGCAGAAATATAGGGCATAATACCCAGAGCAAAAACCGATAAACGTTCCAGTGCCCCACCAGAGAACATGTTAAACATGCCTAAAATGGAATCACGTTGCTGATCAAACAGGGCTGCTAATGCAACCGGGTTGATACCGGGAACCGGAATATAGGTTCCGATACGAAAAACTAATAATGCACCCAGAACAAAAAGAATACGGCTCTTTAACTCAGTGAGTTTGCCGCCGCCTAATGAACTGGCCAATTGCGCTGCTGATGCTGCCACAAATCGTCCTTATACCGTATAGAGTAGTTGACTGTCAGTTAGTCTTTAATCTTCGATTTTTCCACCTGCAGCTTCAATCGCCGCACGTGCACCTTTAGTTGCTTTAATACCTTTTAAGGTAATGGCCTTGTTAATCTCGCCGGAAGCAAATACTTTTACATTCTTGATATTTTTCTTGACCAGGTTGGCTTTTTTCAGCGCATCCAGATCAACAACATCATCAAAACGGTTCAGTTCATGTAAACGAATTTCATCGGTTACAATACCAACACGCGATGTAAAACCAATTTTTGGCAGGCGCTTTTGCAGTGGCATCTGACCACCTTCAAAACCAACCATTACTTTACCACCGGAACGTGATTTCTGACCTTTATGGCCGCGTCCACATGTTTTACCTGTGCCTGAACCAATGCCACGACCAACACGCTTGGCGTTTTTCTTTGACCCTTTGGCAGGCTTTAGCGAATTAAGATACATGATCTTATTCCTCAACTTTTAATAAATAGGAAACCTTGTTGATCATCCCTCTGTTTTCAGGGGTATCGATAACTTCAACACTATGGTTAATTCTACGAAGGCCCAGACCGGCAACACAGGCTTTATGTGCTTTCAGTCGACCATTAATACTCTTGACTTGAGTAACCTTAATTGTCTTTGACATGATTTTACCTGCTATTACTCAGTAATTTCTTCAACTGTTTTACCACGCTTGGCTGCAACATATTCTGGAGAGCGCATTTGTGATAAACCTTTGATAGTCGCACGAACCACGTTAATAGGGTTCTGTGTTCCAATACACTTGGCCAGTACGTTACGAATACCAACCGCTTCAAATACGGCACGCATCGCACCACCGGCAATAATACCGGTACCTTCAGAGGCCGGCTTCATATAAACACGAGCCGCACCTTCAACACCGTATAAACCGTATTGCAGGGTACCGTCTTTAACCGGTACCTTAACCAGGTTGCGGCGGGCATTTTCCATCGCTTTCTGGATAGCCGCAGGCACTTCTTTTGCCTTACCGCGACCGAAACCTACGCGACCGTTACCGTCACCCACTACAGTCAGTGCAGCGAAACCAAATACACGACCACCTTTAACCACTTTAGCAACACGATTAACGTTGATTAACTTTTCAATCAGATCGTCCTGCGCTTTTTCTTTTGCTTGATTCTTTCCAGCCATGATATAAACCCTTAAAATTCCAGACCATTTTCACGAGCTGCATCAGCCAGTGACTTAACACGTCCATGGTATTTAAAACCACTTCTGTCGAACGCGACTTTGGTAATACCCGCTTGTTTTGCCTTTTCAGCTATCGCTTTACCGACAACCTTAGCTGCATCACAATTTCCGGTATATTTAACTTCAGATTTAATATCAGCCTGTGCAGTATTAACCGCACAAATGACTTCAGAACCGTTGGGGGCGATAACCTGAGCGTATATATGTCTTGGTGTTTTGTGGATGGTCAGACGGTTAACCGCTAACTCACTTATTTTTGCACGTGCTCTGCGAGAGCGACGTAAACGTTTTGCTTTCTTATCCATTACATCTGCCTCTGTCAGTACTATTTCTTCTTAGCTTCTTTACGAACCACATGCTCATCGGCATAACGTACACCTTTACCTTTATAGGGCTCGGGTGGACGATAGGAACGAATATCAGAAGCGACCTGGCCGACTTTCTGCTTATCAATTCCGCGGATGATGATCTCGGTCTGGCTGGGGGCTTCAGCAGTAATGCCTTCAGGCAGCTGATGCTCAACCGGATGAGAAAAACCCAGACTCAGGTTAACTTTGTTACCCTGTACCTGTGCTCTGTAACCTACACCAATCAGGGTCAGTTTCTTTTCAAAACCCTGGCTGACGCCGGTCATCATATTAATAACAAGTGATTTCATGGTACCTGACATGGCAAAACCGCCCTTGTCATTTTCGTTTAAAGGACTGAAACCGACTGTGCCGTCTTCAACCGTCATATTAACGGCAGGATGCATGTTCATTTGCATCTGACCTTTACTACCTTTAACCGAAACTACTTGCCCGTTCTGGGAAATTTCCACACCGGCTGGAATTGCAACCGGTTTTGTTACTCTAGACATATATTCACCTTAATGTGTCATAATTCTTGGCTATTGTATTAAGCGGACTTAAAGTTTTTAACGAATCATTAAACTCCTGGCAAACCCCAGTTTCCGCATACCTGAGCCGACGACCTTGTTACAGGTCCGTCAGATTAGGCTACATAGCACAATACTTCGCCACCTTGTCCTATTTTTTTAGCCGCTGAATCGGTCATAATACCTTTTGAAGTCGATACAATAGAAACACCCAGACCATCCCAAACCTGTGGAATGTCATTGGCGCCTTTGTACTGTCTCAGACCGGGACGGCTGGCTCTTTTGATCAGTTCAATAACGGGCTTGCCCTGGAAATATTTCAGG
>JALVDE010000294.1 GCA_027009375.1 Gammaproteobacteria bacterium | reverse complement strand
TACAGAACTTTTACAGACGGCAGAAATTTTAGACCCTGCTGAGGATGTCTGTGCTGAAAATGTCTGGGTATTGGCCGCCTCTATTGGTGGACCAGAGGCCGTAAAACGTTTCCTGGCCAGGATACCAGTGGAATTGCCGGTAGCCTTTGTACTGGCTCAGCACCTGGGTGAAGGCTTTGTTTCCCTGTTAGCCACTCAGCTGGATCGCATCAGTTGTTTCAAAGTTAAGGAAGCACAGGCTGGTGATGTGCTTAAACATGGCGAAGTTGTTGTGGTTCCTATTGAACAGCGTATGACCCTGGATGAAAATGGGCAGGTTGAATTTCTGGATGAAAAGTGGAAAGGACATTATAAACCGTCTATTGACAGTGTTATAAAAGATGTCTGCAATGTTTATAAAGAACATGCGGGTGTGATTATATTCAGCGGCATGGGCGCTGACGGTGTTCTGGCCAGCCAGAAGTTTGCAGAACAGTACCAGGGTAATATCTGGGCACAGAATCCGGAAAGCTGTGTGGTCAGCAGTATGCCGGATTCAGTACGTAAGGCCAATCTGGTCAGCTATAGCGGCTCACCTGAAGCGCTGGCCTTAAAAATTGCCATGCAGTATATGGGTAAAGACTCTTATATTAATTAGTATCTATCCTTCCATACCCTCTCCATCAGGGAGAGGGTCAGGGTATAAAAACGCAGATAAAATACTCAGCTCAGCAGAGGTAAAGAGGAAAATATGAACCAGGAAAGTAAAGTTATCCAGGGTGTCGAAGCGCACAAATCCGGCGGCAATATCAATCTGGATGCCCAGGTTCGCTGTCTGACACTGAATTTTTTCAGTTATAAAATGATTTTGCCCAATGCTCTGGTGGCCGAAGTGACCGAGATGGGCAAAATTGAACCTCGTCTGGGTGCACCGGAATGGTTTGCTGGTATGATGAACTGGCGTGAACAGGAAATTCCGGTCGTGATATTTGAGCGGATTATGAACCCGCAGGCTTCTAAACCACAGAACTATCGCCGGGTGATTATCCTAAATGCCCCGGACAATAAAGGGTGTGCGCCTTTTATAGCCCTTGGCTGTCAGTCTATTCCCAGTCTCTCAATGGTTGATGAAAGCCGGGTGGCGGCTTCAGAGCTTAAAGATGAACAGGTTGTGCATATTAAACTTGACGGTGAGCAGTACATTATTCCCCGTATTGATTACCTCGAACAGCAGGTTTCCAGTGTTATGACCGGGTAATAGTACAATATTACCGGTTCAGGATAAATCACCCCATAATAACTGCACCACACTCAGTGCGGTTAAACCTGCCGTTTCTGTTCTTAGGATCCTGGGACCAAGGTGAACACCCAGATACCCCTGGGAACAGGCATAGTCAATTTCCCCTGGGCTTAAACCACCTTCCGGCCCGATAAAAATATTTACACTCTTTATATCCTGTGCATTCTGCTTCGTCTGCCTGTGCAGTTCGGCCAGACTTTGACCAGCATCAGGTACCAGCAGCAGCTGGAGATCAGCACTGAATTGCTCTGTTTCATACGGCTTTATGGCAGGCTGTATAAGTACCCTGCGGGTACGTCCTGACTGTTCACAGGCACTGTCCGCGACACTTTGCCAGTGCTGCTGTTTTTTTTCTAACTGTATTGCTTTTAATTTCCGGCTACTGGAACGCTCGGTAAATACCGGGGTGATCTGTGAGCAGCCCAGCTCGACTGACTTCTGAATGGTAAAATCCATCCGTTCACTACGGGATATTCCCTGCAATAGATGGACTTTAAGTGGTGATTCAACATCCCGGGCAAGAAACTGTTCCAGTTGAACCAGCACCTTGCGTTTGCCTGCTTCCAGAAGCTGTGCGGAAAATTCACCGTAAATACCATTGTATGTACGGCCATTAAACAGGTGAATGGAATCCCCCTGTTTCAGGCGTAATACATTGGCAATATAGTTTACCAGAGGGGGAGGGAGCAGTAATGACTGTCCCGGCTGTAGTTCACAATCAATAAAAAAGCGTGAGAGTCTCATAAATGATGCCCTGTTAAGGCAGACTCAGGCCTGCCTTGAAATAAAACGGGCTTTATTATAACTTAAATGAACCGATAAGCTGCTGTAGCTGTTCTGCCAGTTCATCCAGGTTCTGGGCATGTTCCCGGGTCTTCTGACTGGCCATTGCGGTTTCCTGAAACTTACTGGAAATCTGGCTGACATTCTGATTCAGGCTTTCAGATGTCTGTTTCTGAATGCTGGCTGCAGTGTATATTTGCTTATTAATATTATTAATTTCATCAATAGACTGGCGAATTTCTGACAGAACAATACAGGAATCTTCGATCTGATCAATGGCGGCATTTGAATACTCGGTATTGGACTGCATGGCATTGTAAGCCTTGTTACTGGCCCCCTGCAGGCGTTCAATCATGGCCTGAATTTCCAGGGTTGAATCCTGGGTTCTGGCAGCCAGTGTACGGACCTCGTCGGCTACCACGGCAAAGCCGCGACCCTGCTCACCTGCACGGGCTGCCTCAATGGCTGCA
>JALVDE010000293.1 GCA_027009375.1 Gammaproteobacteria bacterium | reverse complement strand
GCACATAGCCGAGCAATTCCCCGCGCTGTATAAATCGACCCTCTAACTGTTCAGCATTCAGTACCAGCCATAGCCCGTCAGAAGGACTAACAGAAACTAATTTTGTCAGACGGCTATTAAGGCGTTTTAAAACAGAACGGTTATGGGACAGTTCCTGCTGAATAACAAGAGCCTCTGAACGATCCCTTGACTGTGCTCTTTTTAAACGCGCTTCAAGCATTTTAACTTTGGCTATATAATCATCCCTGTCTGCCAGAATGTCATGATTACGCAGACGCATTAAGGGCTGCTTTTTATTAACCTGTGAACCGGATGGTGTCAGTAACTGTTCAAACCAGCCTTCGGTCCGGGCTCGGACATAACTATGTTCCGGTGCCCAGGTAACACCCTGTATTACCGTTCTATATGGCATCGGTATCAGAAAAACAAAAGCCGCCAGCAGTCCGGTAATTAATGCCGATATTGTCAGTATTCTGGCGCGTTTACCGTAATATTTTGATTGACTGAATAATTTTTTCAATTGATTAACCAGGGGTTTTAACAGCAGGCCGTAAATCGTTATTGCAGCGAGTATAAAACCGATAATAAAAAACTTTTGAGCCACAAACAAGGCAATACCAAAGGAAACAAACAACCGGTATATCCAGGCTGAAACAGCATAGAAAAAAAACCAGCGCCTTTCACTGTTCTGAGCATGAAACACAGAGTCTTTCAGACCAAAGATATAGCGTCCAAACAGATAACTGAAATACTGCTGAGAGCGTTGATAAAGATTGGGTATTTCCAGAAAATCAGCCAGTGCATAATAACCGTCAAAACGAAGTAATGGATTGCCGTTAAAAAGCAGTGTGGATACACCAGTGATAACAAGTGCATTAAAGGCAAAAGCATGGATAAGTGGATCGCTGGTATGCAGCCAGATCCATAGTGCGACAGCAGCAATAGCCAGTTCCATCATAATACCGGCCAGACTGACAACCATACGCCGGTATTTACTGGCAAAGGTGATAGATGCCGATGCATTGACATAAGGTACAGGAATAAATACCAGGAACATCAGCCCCATTTCATTAACCTGCCCACGCCAGCGTTTTACGGCATAGGCATGGGCCATTTCATGCAGTAATTTAATAACAGGATAAATCACCGCCATTAAAACCAGGTTATCTGCTGCCAGCAGACGGTCGGCAAAATTCTGCGTCAACTCACTCCAGTGGATAACGGTATTAATCACCAGATACAGTATCAGAGCAGACCATAGAACCAGTCCCGCAGGACTGAATATTTTTGCCAGCCATTGAGTACGTTCCAGAAATTTTTCCGGATTCCATAACGGTATACGTATGGCCATGGGATTTTTCAGTTGCTGTTGCCAGCGGGAGCGTCGCTGCTTACTGAAACGTGACTGCAGCTCTGCAATATCAGGCATTTTGTCACTATGGATAAGATTCTGCTGATAAAGTCGTCCCAGCAGTTCAACAATATCATCCTGAGTCGGTGCCTGATCCGGTATGGCCAGACAAACAGCCTTCCAGATTTCATCCATACTGGTATGGCCATCCATCAGTTGCACAACCGCATAGGCTGGACGCGGTATTCGATGAAAACGACCTTCAAGATGGTGGCGTAAAATAAACCATTCCTGCCCTCTAAACTCCTGTCTGGAAATATAGACATGCTGTACCAGACGGGGTTTTAAATCAGCAATACGATACCACTGCTGTGAGAACATGGGTTTACGAGATTTATGATCGCCACCCTTTCCGGCTTTCACGGCAGCCACTTCCAGAGGTTAACTTTAAGCCACTGTGTTAAACCACGAGTAAGAACAAAAAACAGGGAGCGTTGTCCGGCATTAATTTTTGCGATACCTTCCATACCCGGCCTGAGTGCCTGCGGCTGGCTGCTCAGTTTGGCCTCAACCGTAAAATAATTGATGCCATCACGGATTTCCGATACCGGTGTAATACGGGTAACAAAAAAGTCAACCGGTTTATCAGGCAATGAACGTAACAACAGGGTGCCACTCTGACCGATTTTAATATGGTTAATCTGAGCCTCATCCACCTGTATTTCTACACGGTAGCTTTTTAGCGGGGTCAGTTGCATTAACACTTCCCCTTTTTGCACCAGGCCGCCAAGACGTTGTGAGAGATCACCTTCTACAATTAAACCAGAAAAAGCTGCGGTTAATTCGGTACGTGCCAGTTTGCTTTCAGCAAGTGC
The DNA here is from genome assembly GCA_027009375.1 of Gammaproteobacteria bacterium. Classification (GTDB taxonomy): domain Bacteria; phylum Pseudomonadota; class Gammaproteobacteria; order GRL18; family GRL18; genus JANELJ01. The sequence goes on along the minus strand of JALVDE010000293.1, from coordinate 330 downwards.
CAGTTGAGCCTGTGCCTGTTCCGCTTCAGCAGCCTTGATCCTGGCTTCAGCGCGATTATATTGAGAAGCGGCTTCCTGTTGTTCACGCTGTAATTGTATTTTTTTGGTCTGCCAGTTCAGACGTTCCAGACGCAAATCACGATCATCCAGCTTTACCAGTAACTGACCGGCATTTACCCTGTCACCCGCCCGAACCGGAGCCGATTCAATATAGCCGTCAAACGGAGCAGAAATCATTCTGATCATTTCACCTTTTAAAATAGCCTGCGCATTGACCTGATATTCTATTTTAACCAGGGCCAGGATAAGGCCGAGTGCAATAAAACTGAT
>JALVDE010000292.1 GCA_027009375.1 Gammaproteobacteria bacterium | reverse complement strand
CGGCTACAGCCGGCAGTTTTGCGGCCGCTGGTGCAATTGTGGGTGGTATTGGCGGCGGCGTTACCGGTGCACTGTCCGGACTTGCCCTGGATGCCCTGCTGCTGGGCACGGATGCCGGCTTAGGTACACTTACTGGTGCTGCAGTCGGTACGGCAGTGGGTAGTATGGCTGGGGCGGCGGCCGGCAGTCTGGTATTCTCCGGTGCAACAACTCTTGGTTTTGTTGAAACCGATGTGGAAGGGAATAGAGAAATTTTTGGCCGTTCTGCACAGAATATTCAGCAAAACACCATTCAGAATTCATCATCTATTCGTTCATTCTGGTCGAATATAATCAGCCAAAGTGTTGAAAAAGAACAGCAGACTATTCGAACAGAACGTGTTACCAACCATAACCGTATTCATGCCTTAAACGCTCTGTACTACGAAGTATTAAATGAATATAAGGTAACCATTAAAGGTGATAGTTTTTCTCCTATCCTTTTTTTACCGTTCAAACCCATTTCATTTAACGAATCAGTATTGCGTAAATACTGGTGGCTTATTCGAACCTATCTCAGGGACGGAGCACTGATAAAAGCGATTGATGAATACTTTACCCCCCTAAGTAGTGATCCCGCCCCAGTGGATGAACTGGCCGAACTGCCGGAGATCAGTGATATCAGATCAACACGCATCTCGGTAGAGGTCAATCTGGATGGTTCAAGGATGGAGGATATTATAAAAAACAGTATTACATCTTTTTTTACTCCGACATTATTCGCCAATTTACTTAACGAGCTGTACAATAATTTAAAGCGAGAAAACATTGAGGTTAATCTGATAACGACCGATGGAACCAAACGCTTAAGGCGAATTACTTCACCCAATGCTGACCCAAATTACATTGGAACGTATGAAACAACATCACCCATCCCAATACATACCATTGAACAGATACAAATAACAAACAAGAATAGTGAATTCAACTTGCTTAATGTCATCCATATTAACAAGCTTGCCTTTGAAAATATTTCAGCACAGGTTTTTATTCGAAACAAAAGCAAATTCAGTGATTCGCTGCCTGCACTGGGTTCACTTGAAAACAAAGACATTATCCAGTCCTCTTCACTTGTCATTAATGGTAACAGGAGTAAAACCATCTCCTGGGATATTGCTTCCCGACTGCGTGATCTTTTTGAAGGGATTGAGGAAGCGCGCAGTATTCTGACTGAGGCGGTAGAAGAAGCGGAAAGCATTGGCGCTCGCATATCTAAATTACTTAACTTTCTTAATGCTAACAAATACGGTTTTACACGGATTATTCTTGATCGAACTGAGCGTGAACAACTGATTAAAGTGCTGGAAGATGTGGAAATTGGTGGTATAGAGCTAAGCAAACTGGCAAGTACAACCCCTATCGGTTTCTGTGGTAATCACGTTGTTCTACCGTTAAAAAACTGTACTCTAAACAGCGACAAGATTTTTGTTCCCATTAGACTGGAAACAAAGAAGCTCGAATTTTATCTCTATAGTTTTGAACAAAGTAACCCTGAAAACCCCAAAAAATATATCAGTGATATAAGACTCCTACTTTCAGAAGTAAGTAACTATCTGTCATCATTAAAAGATCAAAAAGAACTTAATAACCGAGAAAAACAGTTAATTAACCTTATAAAATCACTGCAGTTACATTTAGAGCAGTTTCTTAAAGTAATGAGCAGCATGTCTTCAGCATCCCATAGCGGCTCTTCTATTGGAAATTTTATAGAAGATGCTTTTGAAAACAGTCTGTCTCATATTACTTCTCAACTATCAGATTCTATTGAGGAGTCAATAAACCGAATCAGAACATTCCTGAATAATACAACTCAGACTAATCAGGAAGATATATCTCGATTATGTGAATATTATTCTTCTGTCAAAGATTCACTTAACAGCCGAATGGGCAAACTAATCAGCAGTGACGAAGTCAGTCTGCCTTCCCCTGCAATATTTATGGAACCGGTCTTAAGTCAATCTAAAGGTGCGGAACTATACGATATGCGTCGAAATTCACATTGGCAGGTGCTTTCCTCACCTGAGGTTGGAACAGCCGATCCAAATGTTATACGTGCACGGGACATCACACTTCAACCCAATGAACCAACAGCCGGCCTGAGCATTCAAAACAGTCCCGAATATCCATTATCTGACTCTATTTCTGCAGCACTTACGCAAGCAGGCCGTCTGGATCTCAACACTTTGTTAAATACTAATGCAGGAACTCTGAACAACACCCTTTCCGGGCTTGCCTCTATGGCAACCGAACTGGCAAAAGCTTCAACTCAGCTCACGGGCGATGCACAGAAGCAGGCTCTGGATTCTGCCAGTAACGTAGCAAAACAGGTCAGCGATATTATTACAAAATCAATCCAACCCGACAGCCAGAAGCCACCATCACCTGCGCCAGCACCACAGACCCAACAGGAAAAGGCAGAGGTCAGACGAGAAGCAGAACGTATTGGGAAAAGTAAGGCTACTGCACAACAAAAGCAGGAACAGAAGAAAACAATCGGTGCCGCCACCGTACCGGATAACAGTCGTGATTATCAGTTCTCAATTACTTTTCTCGACCATGAGAGGATCCCTTATGCAGCCGGTTCATTTCAATTTACTCTGACACTTAGCCTTTTTGAACTCGGTACCGTTGTTGATATCAATGGCGGTGGTCCACTTGATATTGCCCCGGAAGGTTTTTTCTTTCCCGAACAATTTACTCTGACTAAGGGTCGTAAAATTAAACTTAGCCTTGTCGCAGACATTGGCGGAGTAAACGTACCCGGTGCTATTGATATACCTCTTCCAGACACACCTGATATCGCCTTTGAATGCATAATGGACTCTGAAACTCGTGAGATACAGGCCACTACTGTTAAGGAAGCCGTCGATAAAGCAGTACAAACAAGTAAATTCGGCATCAATGCTGGTATTCTGCTCGATCTGTTCCTCAATGCCGGTGCTAAGTTTCCGTTTCAGATCGCAGAAGTTGACACCAGCGGTGCCATCAAAACAGTACTTGACCTGAAGAACGAATACAACCTCAGTACAACAACCACAGCTGGCGGTACAACAAGCTCAACCACCTTGACGACCTACAAGGTTACAACACCTCTCAATGGATGGAAAATTTTAATGAAATAAAACTCTATATTACACCTGAAGATATTGAATTATGGATAAAGTTATTGTTTTTCAAAAATTCAATGACTTCATCAGCCAGTTCATCAGGGGTTTTCTCAGCAGCTAAAAGAACCAGTTCCGGATTCTCTGGTGCTTCATAAGGATCATCAATACCGGTAAAACCTTTTATTTCTCCTGCGCGGGCTTTTTTATAAAGCCCCTTGGGATCACGCTGTTCACATACTTCAATAGGCGTGTCGACAAAAATCTCTATAAACTCACCCTCATTTAAACTATTGCGTACTCGATCACGATCCAGTCGATAAGGACTGATAAAGGCTGTCAGGGCCATAATACCCGTCTGGGCAAAAATGCCTGCTACCGAACCAATACGACGAATATTTTCTTCCCGATCAATGGCAGAAAAGCCCAGACCGAAGCGCTGCGCAAATTCATCACCATGCGTATCCCTGAGCATACCCGGACCGGCATTCAGTCCATGACGGACATTATCACCATCCAGTACAACAGTACTGATACCGGACTGAAACAGTTTGTGATCCAAGGTATTGGCAATGGTACTTTTACCCGAACCGCTTAAACCGGTAAACCAGATAACACACCCTTTATGGTTATTTTTCTGTTCGTGCATATCACGTGAAACTCTATGCTCATGCCAGGTTACATTGGTATCATTATTCATTTTAAATTCTCATTATTTTTTAAGTTTTTTATCTGCATACATTCTCTGATCAGCACAGCTAATTAACTCATCATAGCTGCTACCATCATCAGGAAAGATTGCTATACCCAGACTCATGTCCAGAGTGAAAGTTTTCCCGTCAAGAACAATTTCCTGTATACACTCATTTTTCAAACGCTTTATCAGGTTGTTTATTTCAAATTCATCAATATTGCCATATATCAGCAGGCAGAATTCATCACCGCCCAGCCTCGCTATTAACTCATTTTTTCTTAAAAACTGTTTAAAGCGTTCGGCCATAATCTGTAGAACCTGATCGCCTACGGCGTGACCTGCCGTATCATTGACCATTTTAAATCCATCCAGGTCAATATATAACAAAGCCAGATCATCATTATTGCGTTCCGCCTGTGCAATTTGTTTTTCAGCGTAAGCCTGAAAGAAACGTCTATTGGGCAGTCCTGTTAACTCATCACTATTGCTGCTGTTTAGTAATTCTTTTTGATAGTAAGCAATTTCTTCGGCAATACCGACCACACTGCTAACCAGGTTCTGTGTTTCCGCACAAATAGCAGGTTGAATCTTTTCCGGTAGTTCATGTCTGGTTTTTAAACTGCTGAGCAGATTTGTTATCAGCGCAAAGTCATTTTTAAAAATGGCATAAATTTTTTTAACAAACAGATAGATACTAATACTGACGGCAAGATAAATCAGCATATTGTACAGAAGAATAACTGTCCAGATCTGGCTTAAATCCTGTTGTTCAATTTCTGCATTTAAAATCCAGTCACTACCCGGGATTAAAATTTTCTTTTTTAACAAAACATTCTGTTTAAATGTTTCTGCACTAGCCACCTGTTGACCATCTTTGCTCATAACCGTTAACTTCTGTCCTTTTTCAATAATATTATTCAGTTTGTTCTGTATTATCTGCAAACTGAAACTGGCAAACAGAATACCAACTTTTTCTCCATTGTCTGTAATATTCTGGATTATATCGAAATGTTCCAATTTTTTTATTTGTTTATGCACCGATGGCCGGGTAATTATTTCATTTCTGTAAAATGACTTCAGATCTTTCATACAGAAATCACCCACCTTTAAATCAGGCGGTTCACCCAGAATCTGTCCATCAGAATCCAGAATGGCCAGGCCAATATTAAGCGGCAGCAGATTCTGCATAGTTTTAGCCCAGGCAACGGCTTCCTTTTTATCTTCAAACTGAGCTAGATCCCTGACCTTTTGCTGATGACTCAACTGTTTAACAATATCACGATAATACCACCTGAATATTATTTATCTGCATAGAGACATATTGCTCCTGCATATAATTTTTAAGCACTACAAAAGATAAATAAGACACCAGAAAAATAATACCAAAGATAAACAGCATGTATTTTATGGTAAGTGAAGTGAGGGAGGTTTGAGGTGACGTCATTGGTAATTAATACAGCATCTATATTGTTTGTACTTTTAAAGTATAGACAATGCAGGATTATTTAACAGAAAAAACAAAATTACCGTAAACATACATTTATGTTTCTTTGTATATAATTAAATGCCAGAGTTAAAACGACCGAAATTAATCAAATCGGTTAGCAGATAACTATTATGGATGTATGGATGATATTGCCCGAGCCTCGATCCGTGAAACCCTTGCTGTGTATGGTGCCCAGGAGAGGACTTGAACCTCCACGACCTTGCGATCACTAGCACCTGAAGCTAGCGTGTCTACCAATTTCACCACCTGGGCATATCTGTGTTTAGATGGGAGTGCAGATTATACATATTTTTTTAAAAAAATACTGCTTTTTTAGAAAAATTTTCTGTTTTTTTACTTAATACATCAGGGCATAACTCCCTGTATGCCCTGATGCTGTTCTGTTTTAACTGTTTTCTCTGGCTCTCATATAAGCCTGCTCACTGACGGCACTCCATTGTATGACATTTTTTCTGAAGTCGGTAAAGGATTTATAAATTTTACCGGACAGTTTGTCATGCTTGCCCACATCGGCAATAACTGCCTGTGACAGCTCATTGAGCTTTTTAATGACATCATCGGGATACTGGCGCATCTCCACTTTATGCTTGTTAATCAATGTCTGCAGAGCCTGGTTGTTTCTGGCGGTGTAGTCAGCCAGCATATCCTGGTTGGCTACCTTACAGGCGGCACGGACAATAACCTGCAGGTCTTTGGGCAGCTTATTAAACGCATCTTTATTGATCATGGCTTCCATAGTGGAACCTGGCTCATGCCAGCCTGGGTAATAATAGAATTTGGCCACCTTATAGAGTCCAAAAGCCATATCATTATAAGGGCCGACCCATTCGGTCGCATCAATGGCACCGGACTGCATAGAGGTGTATATTTCACCACCAGGCAGGGTGACCGGAGTTCCGCCGGCCCGTTTAAGGACTTCACCGCCCATGCCTGGGATACGCATTTTCAGGCCGTTCAGATCCGCTATGCTGTTAATTTCCTTATTAAACCAGCCGCCCATCTGCACTCCGGTATTGCCCGCCGCATTGGGGATCAGGTTAAACTGATCATAGAGTTCTTCCCATAGCTGCATACCGCCGCCGTAATACAGCCATGCGTTCATTTCCTGAGCCGTCAGGCCGAAGGGTACGGAGGTAAAAAACTGGGTGGCAGGATGCTTACCCTTCCAGTAATAGGCGCCACTGTGCCCCATCTGGGCGGTACCGCGGGAGACCGCATCAAACACTTCCAGAGCCGGAACAATTTCATTGGCGCCATAAACTTTAACTTTAAGCCGGCCACCACTCATTTCATTAATGGTTCTGGCCAGAAAATTGGCACCTGTACCCAGGCCGGGGAAGTTTTTAGGCCAGGATGTGACCATTTTCCATTTAATGGTTTTAGCCGCTGATGCCGTTTTAATACCACTGACCATGCCGGCGGCGGCTACAGACCCGGCGCCTGCACCTTTAATAAAATCGCGTCTTTTCATTGTTTATTGCTCCTGGGGTTGTTCCTTGTTTTATGGATTGCTTTATAAATGGCTTTCTGTATTATTATCTTCAGGTTTGCCCTCACCCTGACCCTCTCCCGGAGGGAAAGGGAATGTATGGACGGATATTCTGGCTTTTATAATTCATACTAATTTTGCAATATTCAGCATTAGCCAGCGTGTGCCTTCGTAATCAAAATTGACCTGGACTCTGGCTCTTGCGCCTGTACCTTCTATATCTATAACCGTGCCTTCGCCAAATTTTTTATGGGTAACTCTTTGTCCAACGCTGATACCGTCTTCATTCTCTTCACCCTGACTGCTACTGTTATAGTCATTCCGGGCAGCGGTAAAAGACGGGCTCTGGTTTACGGCTCTGACCTGGCTGATTAATGACGCCGGGATTTCAGTCAGGAACTGGGATGGGTAGGCCAGTTCACTTCTGCCGTAAATGGTGCGGCTTTCCGCATGGGTCAGATGCAGCTGCTGACGGGCACGGGTAATACCGACATAGCAAAGCCGGCGTTCTTCTTCCAGACGGCTACCGGTAAAATCCTGCAGAGCATTTTTATGGGGAAACAGACCCTGCTCCATACCGCATAAAAATACCAGCTCAAATTCCAGACCCTTGGCGCTGTGCAGACTCATTAACTGCACACAGTCTTCCCATTCATCCGCCTGACCTTCCCCGGCTTCAAGGGCGGCATGAGCCAGAAATTCAGCGAGCGGTGACATTGAACCGGCCTCTTCAGGCTCATCACTGGCCTGACTTAATTCAAGGCTGTCCTTAACCGCTTCAAGTAATGGATCACCCTCATCATCAAAGCGTTTGGCGGCATTAACCAGTTCTTCCAGGTTTTCCACTTTAGCCTGCGCCCGCTCGGAATTTTCCTTACCGTGAAATTCCTTTAGCTGGGAGGCTTCAACTATATGCACTACCTGTTCTGACAGACTCATACTGTCATCGTTCACTGCAGCGGACATTTCATCAATTAAGTCCAGAAATTTCTGCACTGATCCAGCGGCTCTGGCTGTCAGCTGTTTGTCTGCAATCATATCGTTTGCTGTCTGCCATAAATGCTGCTGTCTGACTCTGGCTTCAGTACGTATCATCTCAATGGTACGCTGACCAATACCACGGGTGGGGACATTGATGATCCGTTCCAGCGCGGCATCATCCTGGCGATTGGCCACCAGACGCAGATAAGCCAGGGCATCCTTGATTTCCGCCCGTTCATAAAAGCGCAGACCGCCGTATACCCGATAGGGTATGGCGCGTTTGACCAGCTCATATTCATGCGGCTGAGACTGAGCATTGGAGCGGTATAAAATGGCAATTTCACTGCGTTTGCCACCTTTTTCCACCCATTTTTCTATCTGCCCGGCCACATAGGCAGCTTCATCAATTTCATTAAAGGCCTGATAAACCTGTAATAATTCGCCTTCCCCGTCTTCTGTCCATAACTCCTTGCCCAGCCGCTCTGTATTATTCGCGATAACCGCATTGGCGGCTTCCAGAATATTACCCGTGGATCGATAATTCTGTTCCAGGCGAATGGTTTCACAGCTACCGGCCTTAAAATCCTGTTCAAATTCTCGGATATGTTCTATTTTTGCCCCCCGCCAGCCGTAAATAGACTGATCATCATCACCCACCACAAAGGTATTAAGACGGGTATCGGGCAGGTTGTTACCACTGAGTACTTTCAGCCAGGCGTATTGAATGGTATTGGTATCCTGAAATTCATCCACCAGAATATGACTGAAACGCTGCTGATAATGCTTTAATAAATGGGGTTGTTTCAGCCATAACTCATGTGCTCTGAGGAGCAGTTCAGCAAAGTCCACCAGGCCGGTACGCTGACACAGGGCTTCGTACTGCTGATAAACTTCCAGCATGTATTCACGGTTATGCAGTTCCCGGACATTAATGTGCTCACAGCGCAGACCATTGTCCTTGCTTTCGTTAATAAACCATTGCACTTCCCTGGGCGGGTTCTGTTTGTCATCAATACCCAGTTCTTTCATGATCCGCTTAATCAGACGCAGTTGATCATCACTGTCTATGATCTGAAAGTTTTCCACCAGATCAGCATCCTGCCAGTGCGCTCTTAACAGCCGGTGAGCCAGACCGTGAAAGGTACCGACCCACATATTGCGTACCGGTGTTTTAAGCAGATTTTCTATCCGAAAACGCATTTCTCCGGCCGCCTTATTGGTAAAAGTGACCGCCAGAATGCTATAGGGAGACACATTTTCTACCTGCACCAGCCAGGCAATACGATGCACCAGCACCCGTGTTTTACCACTGCCGGCACCGGCCAGTACCAGGGTGTTTTGTGCTTCTGAGCAGACCGCCTGACGCTGGGCTTTATTCAGGGGGTCGATTATGCGGGATATGTCCATATAGGTTATAGGTTATAGGTTATAGGTTATAGGTTATAAATTTTAGGGTCTGGCATCGGGGTCCAGCATTACATCAACACAGTTTAAGGATCTGATACGGGCGACAGGTAAGGGAGCGCCGGCCAGCCATTGTTTGACAGCGGCTTTCTTGCTGCGGCCAGTTACCAGAATAAGTGTGTGCTCACTTTGCGCCAGGGCCTTATGGCTCAGGCTGACCCGTTCCGGTGGCGGCTTAGGCGAGTTATAAACAGCATGGGTCAGTTCCGTCGGTTTATGCTCCTGTCCGGGAAATAAACTGGCGGTGTGGCCGTCCTCACCCATGCCCAGCAGCACCATATTAAAGGGCAGATAATTTTGAATCAGCTCAGCATATTGACGGGCGCCTTCTTCCGGGCCCAGTTCAGCGGGAATGGGGTGAAAGTTTTCGGCCGGGAAACTGACT
>JALVDE010000291.1 GCA_027009375.1 Gammaproteobacteria bacterium | reverse complement strand
TAAAGCAAAATCCTGGGCCGGAGCCAGGGGCTTATTACAGGTCATGCCTAAAACAGCCAGAGAAATGGGCATAAAAGATATGCACAGCCCTGAAAACGGATTGCGCGCTGGTGTAAAATATATTGCCTGGCTGCGCAAACAACTGCCGGATGATATACCGCCTGATGTTAAGATATGGTTTACTCTGGCCGCTTATAATGCCGGCTTAAGCCATCTTAAGGATGCCCGTATTCTCGCTAAACAACAGGGTTTAGATCCAAACCGCTGGTTTGATCACGTTGAAAAAGCCTTTTTATTATTATCAAAACCCAAATATCACAAAAAGGCCCGTTTCGGCTATGTTCGCGGCATTGAACCGGTTACTTATATCAGGCAGATCCAGGTACTTTATCATCTGTACAGTAAAAAATTTCCCGATAAGGAACACTCTTGAAAGCCGATTTAACAGAAACACAATCAATAGATGTACAACAAAACATAAACCGTAATAACCGGGATATGAATAATAGCCGTGGATTTTCTTTCGGTCAGATCATCCAGTCTGCCCTGTATTATAAAAAAGAACTGATAATGGCCAATATTCTGGCTATTATTGCCGCCCTGCTATCCGTGCCTATACCTTTAATTCTGCCGCTGATGGTGGATGAAGTGCTGCTTAACAAACCAGGCACAGCCGTTGACCTGATGAACCATGTACTGCCTTCAGCCTGGCAGACGGCCAGTATTTATATTATTACGGCTTTGTTTACTTCCGTACTGCTACGCCTGTTTGCAGTGGCCTTAAACGTTTCTCAAATGCGGATATTCACCATTATCGCCAAATCAGTTACGCTTTCCATGCGTGAAAAACTGGCCCGTTATCTTAAAAAAATTGCCATCAGTGAATATGAAACCATCGGCAGCGGCGGTTTTGCTTCTCACTTTGTTACGGACATTGAAGTCGTTGATCAATTTATCAGTGCCACCATCAGTAAATTTATTGTGGCAGTCTTATCAATTATAGGCACAGCCATTGTACTGTTATGGATTAACTGGCAGCTGGCCCTGATACTGCTGATCTTTAACCCACTGGTCATTTATATCACTATCCTTATGGGTAAGCGGGTAAAAAAGCTTAAATTAAAAGAAAACAATGCCATTGCTATTTTTCAGCAGGCACTGGTGGAAACACTGGACGCCATACATCAGATCCGGGCGGCCAACCGGGAAGAACACTATATAAAAACCCTGATTAAAAAAGCCGTTCAGGTTAAAAAACATTCCATTGCCTATTCCTGGAAAACCGATGCCGCCGGACAGCTTTCTCATGTGGTTTTTTTATTTGGTTTTGATGTCTTTCGTGCCATCAGTATGATTATGGTACTAACTTCCGATCTGTCTATTGGTTTAATGTTTGCGGTATTTGGCTACCTCTGGTACATGATGGGGCCAGTTCAGGAAGTGTTAAATATCCAATACGCTTACTACAGTGCCAGGGCTTCTCTGAATCGTCTGAATAAAATATTTGCACTGGAACAGGAACCGGTTATTGAAGCTAAAGCCGATCCGTTTAAAGACAAACAAACCGTATCGGTACGGCTGGAAAACATCTGTTTCAAATACCCAGAAAAAGATGAAAGTATAAACCAGGAGGAGGACGACTCTGTTCCCATTATTGAAGATGAGTCCTGTTCAACCAGCAGCAAATATATTCTTAAAAACCTGTCACTGAGTATAAATGAAGGCGAAAAGCTGGCACTGGTAGGTTCCAGCGGCGGAGGTAAATCCACCCTGATACAAATCCTTTTAGGCTTATACCCTTATGATTCAGGTGATATTTATTTTGACAATATTTCCATTAAGGATATCGGTTTTGAAAAAGTAAGAGAAAACACCGCCACCGTATTGCAAAACCCGGTTTTGTTTAATGATACCGTACGAGCCAATCTGGCTTTAGGTAAGGACATAGCAGAAGAAAAGCTCTGGAAGGCACTGGAAATTGCCCAGCTGGACGGCACTATCCGCAAACTCCCAGAACAGCTTAATGCCCTGGTGGGACGCCAGGGCATACGCCTGTCCGGAGGCCAGAGACAACGTCTGGCCATTGCCCGTATGATCCTGACTGATCCCAAACTGATCATCCTGGACGAAGCCACCTCTGCCCTGGATACTGAAACTGAAAACAAACTGCACCAGTCTCTGGAGGCTTATTTAAAAGACAAAACCACGCTAATTATTGCCCATCGCCTCAGCGCCGTTAAACAGGCTGACCGAATTGTAGTCATTGACCAGGGCGAAATCATTGCCAATGGCACTCATCAGGATCTGGTGAGCAGCAATGAGCTTTATTTCAGACTTTATGGGATGCAGTAATTTTTTGAGTTTTTGGGAGATTACCATATTCCACGGATTAAATTAATGATATTGGGTATGAGTAGTTAACCTATATTTACCATTCAATGCTTTTAACAATATACCCAAACATACTGTTTCTGGTATTTATTTTTACTTTAAATTTAGAATCAGGTAATGTTTTAAAAAAACCTTCCTCTACACAAAACCGAAAAAAAGGATGGCTGCCTTCACTTGGT
>JALVDE010000290.1 GCA_027009375.1 Gammaproteobacteria bacterium | reverse complement strand
CCGTTGTTTAAAGACAATGCCTTCATCTTTAATATAATATTCATAACTGCAGCCGCTTAAAAAAAGGACCAGCAGCAAAGCAGTATAATACTTATAAGAAAACATTAATGTTTCTCCTGATCCAGTTTTATTATTTTATCCACAATCAGATTTTCCGGCATCTGGTGTGTAATAAATAAAATACTCACCTTGCCTTTCAACTGATTAATGGTATGAGCAATGTTTTGTGCCGTATGCTTATCCAGACTACTGGTTGCTTCATCGAATATTAAAATTCTGGGGCGTTTGAGCAAAGCTCTGGCAATAGCTAAGCGTTGCTTCTGGCCGCCGGATAATCCCGCTCCATGCTCCCCGATTTCCTGCTGATAGCCTTTTGGCATTTGTTCAATAGTCAGATGAATATCTGCCATCCTGCAAGCCTGTATGACCTGCTCGAACGTAGCATGTGGATTGGCCAGGATCAGATTGTCATAAATGGTACCACTGAACAGCATTGTCTCCTGCGGCACAATACCAAAATTAGCTCTCAATTCATTGGCACTTAAATGACGAATATCCCGGCCATCAATTTTTAACTGACCTTCTGTGGCCTGATAAAAGCCTTGTAATAATTTGGTTAAGGTGCTTTTTCCCGATCCTGAGGCACCCATAACGGCCAGGCATTGTCCCGCCTGCAAATGCAGATTAAAGTTTCGATATAACCAGGGTTTATCTTCACCGTACCTGAAACCCAGTCCCTCAATACTAATGTCACCTTTGCCTGTCCGGTCTCTGGAGGGCGTAAGGGTATAAGGCTCAGTGGGCACATTCATAATATCCCCAAGGCGCTTTACAGCAATATTGGCCTGCTGAAATTCCTGCCATAAACCCACCAGCCTGAGTACGGGTTGTGATAAGCGACCCGCAAACATTTGAAATGCCACCAGCATACCAATTGTAAATTCTGCTGTGGTCATGACCAGCCAGGCACCAATGCCCAGTATCAGGAGTACCTGAAGCTGTTCCAGTGTATTGGCAGTAACATGATAGGTATTAGAAAGTTTTCGGGTTTTAAATCCGGCCTGAAGATAGGTGGCCAGATAATCCCCATAAGTATGATGCAAACGAGGTTCCATTTGCATGGACTTGACCGTTTCAATACCATTAAGATATTCAGTCAGAAAAGCCTGGTTTCTGGCACCTAACTGAAATTGCTCATTGAGGCGTTTTTTTAAGGTGGGTGTAACAGACAAACTGAGCAATGCTATCAGTGTGAGTATGATCACCACGATACTGGTCAGCGCGATACTGTAGTAAAACATGATGGACAGAAAAATCAATAAAAAGGGCAAGTCCAGCATCAGCGATACTGCGGCACCGCTGACAAACTCCCGTATTGTCTCTATACCCTGAACGCGGGCAACCAGAGTACCAGTGGGGCGATGTTCAAAATACCGGATCGGCAGATTAAAAAGTTGATTAAAAACCCGGCTGCCTAAAACGGCATCAACCCGATTACCGGTATGTAACACCAGATATTGTCTGACCCAGGTCATGATCCCCGTAAACCCCATAAACATCAGCAAACCAAAACCAATGGCATAAAGGGTGTTCATGGTATGGTGAACAATCACCTTATCAATCACCACCTGAGTAAATAAGGGGGTTGCCAGAGCCATGAGCTGGATCACTAAAGAAGCAATTAATACTTCTGACCAGACCCGTTTGTACTTGAGCAACTCAGGAATAAACCAGCGAAAACCAAACTCTTTCGCTTTTTGTGCTGTTGCCTGACTGTTTTCTGATCCACTGCTGTTGACACTTTGATCGTCACCTGGAAAGGCTTCCCCTTTGACTTGTGTTCGGGCAGTGACTACCAGAGGCAGGAAATTTTTTGTAACTTCATTTGTATGGCCTGCGTTTGTGGTTTGCGTCGAGGAGTCTACCCAGAGCAGACGTTCGCCATCACTGCGAAGCAGCAGGCCTAATTCAGTATTGGATGTTGAGTGTTCAGAATGAGTATCAGCTTCATTTTCATCAGACAAAGGCATTAATGCAGGTGATGGTTTGCGTAATACAACAATACCCGGAACAAGGCGGGTATAATCACTGGCTTTTGTGACAGGATGAACTTCAAGTTCAAAGCCCATTTGAACCAGGGCTAATTGTAAAGTACTTGTGGTATAAGGGGGGGGGGAATTGTTGAGTCAGTAATACTTCGTCATAAGGCAAACGATGCATCTGACACAGACTGCCGACCAGCCAGACAAATGTTTCCCGGCTTAAGCCGTGTTCCTCAAAATGGCTAATCCCGGGAATACGGGTATCGGTGGATTTATTGTTCTTATTTTCGTCAGCAAAACTCTGCATGAACGTCCCTCTGGTATTGGCATACTGCTAAAAAAGTCGCAGTTAAAAATAATGATGATGAGTTATTCTTTTGTATTATGACTCTCAAAATCAACATCAGAATATATTAATTAACCATACCTTTTAAGTGGTATTTATTGTCAATGAGACTTAAATCACAGTATTTCTGGATATACGAGAAACAAAAAATCTCAATTTTAACATTTTGTACTGTTTTAAAAT
>JALVDE010000289.1 GCA_027009375.1 Gammaproteobacteria bacterium | reverse complement strand
AAACAGGGCTCCACCTATCAGCGTCAGCATTGAACCCGGCAGAAAAAATACCGTGGCGAGTATATAAATAAGCATAAAGATCAGCGGCGCCAGTACCCCGGACTGTTCAATCTGATTTTGAATCACCGTAGTATCTATCGCATCTCTGTAAATAACAGCCAGTACGATACCGCCAAGTAATACACTGAACAGTAACAGTCTGATAATATTTTTTTTCATGACTTATTTTCTGTATCAGTTTTACTCTGCCAGCGACGGGTATTTATCGCATATTCACTCACTTTGCCTTTAAACGGCAACATCAGCATACCTGTAATCCAGTTGGTCTGTTTGACATCACGGTATTTATGGATACCAATAGTAAACCCTGTCTGACCACCGCGAGGCTGTTCCCGGTAGGTACCAAACAACCGATCCCACCAGGTCAGATTAAAGCCAAAATTACTATTGGTTTCGTCATCTTCAACGGAATGATGCACCCGGTGCATATCCGGGGTTACAATTAACCAGCGTAATACCCGATCCAGCGCATCCGGCAATTTAACATTGGCATGATTAAACATGGCCAGAGCATTAAGAATCACTTCAAAAATAACCACTGCAACCACCGGCGCTCCCAGCACAATAATAGTGGCAAATTTAATCAGCATGGAAAGTATAATTTCTACAGTATGAAAACGCGCGCCGGTGGTCAGATCATAATCCAGATCCGCATGATGCACCCGGTGAAAACGCCATAACAGGGGGACTGCATGAACCATCACATGCTGTAAGTAAATAATAAAATCCATTGCAACTACCGCAATCAGTATGGATAGTGCCCAGTGAAGATGATAATAATTCAGCAGTCCCCAGCCATGACTCTGGGCAAAGGCCGCCACACCCACGGCCGCCGCCGGAAATAACAGTCGCAATATCAGGCTGTTAAAGAATACCAGCCCCAGATTATTAACCCAGCGCAGCACCTTGGAAACCGTCAGTGCCCGTCTGGGTGCAATTAACTCCCAAATGGCCATGACTGCAAATACACCAAAAAAGAAACCCAGCCGTATGGGGATTTCATTCCTTAAAATAAATTCATTAAATGTCATGCTTGTTCCTGTTAGCTTTATATAATGTTTTAAACGGCCGGTAGCCAGCTTTATCTGTTATCGTTATAATCAATGCATATATTTATTATTCAAAAGAATACTATTCAATTGTTTAGTTGAATAGTATTCTAAAGGTATTCAGTTTTATGTCAAGTGATCATTTCAAACAGGATTTATTTGCTCAGTTTGCCCGGGTAGGTAAAGCAATGAGTAATGGCAACCGCCTTGAATTACTTGAGTTTATTGCCCAGGGTGAGCGCAGCGTTGATGAACTGGCCAGGATCTCCGGGCTGTCAGTAGCCAATACGTCACAGCATCTGCAACACTTGCGTCAGGCAGGTCTGGTGGTCAGCACCAAAAAAGGTTTGAAAGTATTTTACCGTATCAGTGGTGACGATGTTATTGAATTGTTTAATTCTCTGCGCAATGTAGCCGAACGTCACCTGGCAGAAGTACAGCAGCTGGTTAATGCTTTCCTGACCGTTAAGGACAACCTTGAGCCTGTTCCGGCAACCGAACTGCTTGATCGGGTTCGTAATGATCTGGTTACCGTTCTGGATGTACGTCCTCCAGAGGAGTATCAGTCAGGGCACGTTCCAGGTGCCATTAATATACCTTTATCCGAACTTGAAAAACACCTGGATGAACTGGACTCAGAACAGGAAGTAGTGGCTTATTGTCGCGGCCCTCACTGTGTGCTGGCTTTTGAAGCCGTTGCCCGACTCAGAGAAAAGGGTATTAACGCCCGTCGTCTGCAAGATGGTTTTCCTGAATGGAAGGCCTCCGGCCTGCCGGTGGAACAATGAGCCTGTTATTTAAACTCAGTTCCCTGTCCTGCCAGTGTTTCAATAATCGGGCAGTGCACTGAATCATCTGTGTTTTGACAGTTGTTAATTAGCGTATCAAGGGTATTGCGTAATTTTGTCAGTTCATTAATCTGCTGGTCAATATGATCACGTTTTTGTTCAGCTTTTACCCGGACATCCTCACAATGTCCATCCCCCAGCTCAAGCAACTCATTAATTTCTTTCAGGCTGAAGCCTAATCCCTGGGCTCGTTTAATAAATTTAATACGCTCTATAGTCCGGGGCGGATAAATACGATAACCGGAGCCGGGTTTAGGTGGTTCATCGATTAAACCGGTACGCTGATAATAACGCACTGTCTCAATATTGACTCCAGCCATTCTGGCCAGATAACCAATTGTCAGGGGTTTGCCCATACCGGTTTCCTTTTGTTAAAAACATAGCTCTTAAAAATGTTCTTAATAATAACAGGGATCTTAGTATCTGGCATAACCCGAAACACGGCAAAGCAACTGTAGTTACACCCTGCACTGACAGCCCTCATTCACCTTTCTGGCATTCTGGTACAGGGCAAACAGCAGTAACAGGCTTGCAGCAATAAACAGCTCAATTTGATGGGTGGCTATAAAGCCCTGTATCTGAACCCCAAATGCTCCACCCAGTGCCGGCAGCAGACCGGCCAGAAAGC
>JALVDE010000288.1 GCA_027009375.1 Gammaproteobacteria bacterium | reverse complement strand
CAGTATGAGTGACCAGAATTTCTATATTGGCTATCTGGGACACCATAACCTGGGTCTTGGGTGTCTGACCGGTTTTACGAAAGTAACTGCTGACCCTTTTTTTCAGGTTTTTGGCTTTACCGACATAGATAACAATCCCGGCAGCATCCAGCATCTGATAGACACCGGGTTTGCTGGTCAGCTCCTGAAGGAAGTGTTCGGCATCAAAAGCCGGTTTGGAAGAGTTCTGTTCCTGTGATTGCGGATCAGACATACTGGAGTGTTTTATATAGAGTCGTCAACCAGAATTATATAGAGTCGTCAATCAGACCATATTGCATAGCAAGACGGGTCAGTTCCACATCGTTGGAAACGTTCAGTTTTTCAAACAGACGGTAACGATAAGTGGAAATGGTTTTGGGACTGAGATTAAGCTGCTCGGAAATCTCCTGTCCTTTCATACCCTGCATGCTCATCATCATGACCTGCATTTCACGCTGGGACAGTTTATCGAAGGGGTTTTCATCTTCAGGCTGAAGATTCATGGCCATCTGCTGAGCAATATCGACCGAAATATATCGACGGCCATAAAAGACTTCTTTAATGGCGTGCACAATTTCTTCGATATTACAGCCCTTGGTCAGGTAGCCCATGGCACCGGCTTTAAATAATTGCTGAGGAAACGGTTCAGTATTATGTACGGTAACAACAATAATTTTCAGGTGTTTGTCTTTGGCAATCAGTCGGCGGGTTGCTTCCAGACCGCCAATACCGGGCATATTCAGATCCATTAAGACCACATCAACATGCTGATCTTTGGCAAAATCTATGGCAGCTTCACCTGTTTCAACTTCGCCAACCACTTCAAGACCTTTAATGTCTTCAATCAGTCGACGGATCCCTGTACGAACCAATTCATGGTCATCAACCAGTAAAACTTTTATCACTTAAACCAAACCCTTCAGGTAGAAAATTAGATTACCTGTTTATTAGTATGAGATAGATATATAGATTGTAGTTACTTATTTAATTTAGACATAATTCAGTGAAATTGCCAGCTTATTTATGTAAAAATAAAAATAATAATAGTGCTAAATTTAATTCTTATTAAACAATTTTAACTTGTTTATAAGCAATAAGCCAGAACAAGAGCATGGAACATAAAAATTCAGGGAATTTAAAGACTTGGGGAGTTTTAACAGCATTTAGGAAGAAATTTTAAACACTGGGAAAATGGCGATGGGCGAGGGATTTGAACCCCCGAACGGTTTAACCCGTTGCCGGTTTTCAAGACCGGTGCTTTCAGCCACTCAGCCAGCCCACCACGTATAAAGTGTGGGCATTATAAACAACCTTTTTTTTAAATACCAGCCCTTAAAATAATTTTTTAGTTGTATCCATTCAAACTGATTTAAATTTTTCTTAATTTATATTGTCTTTTTCTGTTTTCCAGTTTGCATTATTTAATAAAAAAAGTGAATTTTCCTTGATTTATATTGTCTTAGACAGCATATTACAGACAAACTGGAAACAAAACCAAATAATACCGACAGCTATAAAAACAAATGCTTAGGAGGCATAAATAAAATGAACCAATACGTTAATGTTGCCCGTTCCACGGCCCGTTCTGCGGATAGTGTACTGGCAACCAATAAAGTCATAAGAAATACTTATACTTTATTATCCATGACCATACTTTTCAGTGCCTTAACGGCTGGCTTCGCCATGATGACCAATGCCCAGCCTGTACACTGGCTGATTATGCTGGTTGTGTTTCTGGGTGGTCCATTTGTCATTAATGCACTGCGCAACAGTGCTATGGGTCTGGTGGCCATATTTGCCTTTACCGGTGCCATGGGCTATATTCTGGGGCCTATTTTAAGCCTTTACCTGGCACTGCCTAACGGCTCACAAATAGTGACCACAGCCTTTGGCCTGACTGGCGTAATCTTTTTAGGCCTGTCCGGCTATGCCCTGGTAAGCCGTAAAAACTTCAGCTTTATGGGCGGCTTTTTAATGGTCGGTTTCCTGGTCATGCTGGCCGCTATTGTGCTGAATATCTTTCTGGAAATTCCTGCTTTAAGTCTGGCTATATCAGCCGCTATGGTATTATTACTTTCCGCAGGCATTTTATATGAAACCAGTGCCATGGTGCATGGTGGTGAAACCAACTATATTACTATGACGGTTGCTCTGTACACTTCAATATTTGCATTATTAATGCACTTATTAAACCTGCTGCAGTTCTTTATGGGCGATGAATAATAATAACTTATCGCTTTAGTAACTAAGCAGTAATGCAAAGCACAAGCCCCGTCCTGTACACAGGTCGGGGCTTTTTTAGGTTTAAGCTTATGTCAGAAAAACAGACTGCACCACAATCTGAAGCGGAACTGATATCTTTATGCCAGAATATTGCCGGGCAACCTCTGCAGCAACTGGCCGACTCAGTTCACTGGACGGTACCGCCTGATTTAAGACGTGACAAGGGCTGGATCGGACAGTTACTGGAGTGTTTACTGGGTACTTCCGCCGGCAATCTATCCGAACCGGACTTTGTCAACCTGGGTATCGAACTGAAAACCATTCCTCTTAACAGTAATTATCAGGCCAGGGAAA
>JALVDE010000287.1 GCA_027009375.1 Gammaproteobacteria bacterium | reverse complement strand
GCGTGTTTAGATTTTGTGCCAGTTCAAGGCATTTTCGCACGGAAAATGTGAGCGTATATCAATACGTGACCATTTGAGTACGAAAATAACGCCGAAATGGTGCAAAAGATGAATACGCTGAATAGTTACAAATTTTAATGAATCAGTGGCATCCGGGCAGGTCATTGGTTATAATGCACGCTCTCTGCTGGTCCCCTCGCAATGATAAGCCGTAAACCCAGCCAGGTCCGGAAGGAAGCAACTGTAGCGGCCGACTCATGTGCCGGGGTGTGGCTGGCAGAGACTTTCTAATAATACCCTCCTAATCTTTATTATTCCTTACTGTTGTCAGTTCTGTATTTAAGATATAATTCTGTCAAATAATTATAAGTATCCGGAAAACTAAAGGGATCTATGGAATACCAGGTTCTGGCGCGTAAATACCGTCCAAAAACATTCACCTCCATGATGGGGCAGGAGCATGTGCTTAAGGCTCTGGCTAATGCGCTGGAAACAGAACGTCTGCACCATGCTTACCTGTTTACCGGTACCCGCGGTGTGGGTAAAACAACCGTTGCCAGAGTACTGGCCAAGGCCCTGAACTGTGAACAGGGGATCACGGCAGAACCCTGTGGAAAATGCGCTGCCTGTCAGGAAATTGACCAGGGCCGTTTTGTAGATCTGATTGAAGTGGATGCGGCCTCCAGAACCCGAGTTGAGGATACCCGGGAACTGCTGGATAATGTTCAGTATGCCCCGACCCGCGGTCGTTTTAAAATCTATCTGATTGATGAAGTGCACATGCTGTCCGGGCATAGTTTTAATGCACTGCTTAAAACCCTTGAAGAACCGCCTCCGCACGTTAAATTTCTGCTGGCAACCACCGATCCGCAAAAATTGCCCGTTACTATCCTGTCACGCTGTCTGCAGTTTAATCTTAAACGCCTGAATATAGAGCAGCTCGAACAGCAGATGCAGACTATTTTGCAGGCGGAAAAAATTACTTATGAAGAGCCAGTATTAAAACCCCTGGCCATTGCGGCTGACGGATCTATGCGTGATGCCCTGAGTCTGCTTGATCAGGCCATTGCCTATTGTAATGGCACACCCAACCTGGCCGATGTTGAAGTTATGCTGGGCAGTGTTCACAAAGACCGGATTTATAATCTGCTGGCAGCACTGGCTAATAATAACGGGGCGGAACTGATCGCTCAAAGCCGTCAACTGGCAGAGCAGGGACTGGATGTTAATACCGTTCTGGCAGAACTGATTTCCATGCTGCAGCGTATTGCCCTGTGCCAGATGGTGCCGGACATACTGGATGACAGTTATGGTGATAAGGATTCAGTTGAGCAACTGGCACAGGTTATTGCACCGGAAGATGTGCAGTTATATTACCAGATTGCCTTAAATGGCCGTAAGGATCTGCCATTTTCACCTCAGCCACAGGGCGGCTTTGAGATGATCCTGTTAAGAATGCTGGCATTCAGACCTGCAGGCTCAAAAAAAAACTCTTCAGCCCCGCTGAACAGGGCCGTAGCTAAAAACCAACCGGCATCCAGCAGTAAGACATCATCTTTAATTAAAGAGCCAGCAAATAAACAGGCCGATAAATCGTTAAAAAAAACGAATTTAGCCGATAAAATAGCGGAACCTGCTGAGGACTTAAAACCGGTTATACAGCCTGAGTCAGAGGGGAATGTTGTTAGTAAGGCTCCATCTGATACCAGTAATTTATCAGATTCGGTTCCCGATATCGGGGAATTACCTCCGGTAGATAGCTATGGTGAACAGTATTTTTCAGATGAACAGGCGGGTGAGAAAGTTTATGAGTCCCCGTCCATTTCTGATATGCCAGAAATACAGCAGTCTGAAATAAAAGAACCGGTTGCACCACTACACAGGGAAGCAGTATCGAAAACGCAAGCGGAAACAGATATTCCCTGTCAGAAACCGGATGACACTGAGCTGACAGAATTCTGGTGTGATCTGATAAACCGTTCAGGAATCCAGGGTTTTGAGCAGCAACTGGCAAAGCATTGTGCCCTGGTGGAAAAAACAGAGCAGGATAAGCAGTTAGTTTTTGAACTGCTATTAGAATCAGTGCATCAACACCTGCTCAATGATAAAATAAAAAACCGTTTGCAGGAGGCTTTTCAGACCGTTCTGGCACAGCCGCTGTTGCTCAGGTTCAGAGAATGTCAGTTAAGTCCGGAAGAAACTTTACAGACTCCCAGACGTAAGGAAATTCTTGAGGCTGAAGCCCTGCAGAAAGAAGCCGTAGAATCCATATATGCGGATCAGAAATTACAGACGCTGGTGAGGACGTTTGATGCCACCATCCGTGAAGAATCCATTAAACCTTTAAATTAAACGAAATCAGTCAATATTAACAAGAGGAATTAATATGAAAGGTGCTTTAGGCGGCCTGATGAAGCAGGCTCAGAAAATGCAGGAAGATATGCAGAAAGCTCAGGCAGAAATTGCCAATATGGAAGTAACTGGTCAATCCGGTGGCGGTATGGTTTCTGTGGTTATGACCGGCCGTCATGATTTACGTAAAGTTACTATCGACGACTCTGTAATGGATGATAAGGAAATGCTTGAAGATCTGGTGGCGGCTG
>JALVDE010000286.1 GCA_027009375.1 Gammaproteobacteria bacterium | reverse complement strand
TTTAGCGACCAAGAAAAGAGCAACAAACAACCCAATTTAAATATTGAAACACTAATTTCTAAGGGGAAAATGCATGAGTGTTGAAGCACATAAGGAAACACTGGGCTTTCAGACTGAGGTCAATCAACTGCTCAAGTTGATGATCCACTCTCTTTACAGCAATAAAGAGATTTTTCTAAGAGAGCTTATTTCCAATGCCTCAGATGCCATAGACAAGCTGCGCTTTGAAGCGATCAGCGAAAGTAAGTTATACGAAGATGATACCAATTTAAGAATCCGGGTCACTTATGATAAGGACGCCAAAACCATTACAATTTCAGACAATGGTATTGGTATGTCCCGTGATGAAGTGGTGGAAAATATTGGTACCATTGCCAAATCCGGTACCCGCCAGTTTCTGGAGTCTCTGACGGGTGATCAGAAAAAAGATGCCAATGCCATTGGTCAGTTCGGGGTCGGTTTTTATTCTGCCTTTATTGTGGCTGATAAGGTAACCTTAAAAACCCGTCGAGCTGGAGCTTCATCCGATCAGGGCGTACTCTGGGAATCCACTGGGGAAGGTGAGTTCAGTATTGAAACCATTGAAAAAGAAGACCGCGGTACTGAAATTACCCTGCACCTGAAAGAAGATGATGAAGATCTGCTGGACGGCTTCCGTTTAAGAAGCATAATTCGTAAGTACTCTGATCACATTACCGTACCGATTGAAATGCTCAAGGAAGATATTGCCTCCGAAGAGGATGATGAAAAGGATAAAGATAAGGAAACTGTCATTGAATATGAAAAAGTCAATGATGCTTCCGCACTGTGGACCCGTCCAAAAAGTGAAATTACCGATGAAGAATACGCGGAATTTTACAAGCATGTCGGTCATGATTTTGAAGATCCACTGGCCTGGACTCATAACCAGGTAGAAGGTAAATACGAATATACCTCCCTGTTGTTTATTCCCAAACGTGCACCATTTGATCTGTGGGACCGTGAACGCCAGCATGGTATTAAGCTGTATGTCCGTCGAGTATTTATTATGGACGAGACAGAAAAATTAATGCCTAATTACCTGCGTTTTGTTAAGGGGGTTATTGATTCCAATGATCTGCCCTTAAATGTCTCACGGGAAATACTGCAAAATTCTAAAGTTCTGGACAGTATTCGTTCCGGTTCAGTTAAAAAAATTCTGCAGTTATTACAGAAAATAGCCAATAACAAGCCTGACGACTACAAGACATTCTGGAAAGAGTTTGGTCGTGTTATGAAAGAAGGTCCGGGTGAGGACTTTGCTAATCGTGAAAAAATTGCCAAACTGCTGCGTTTTTCCAGTACTCTGGATGATAAAGAAGAGCAGGAAGTTTCTCTGGATGATTATGTCTCCCGTATGAAAGACGGCCAGAAAGCTATTTACTATATTACGGCAGACAGCTTTGCAGCGGCCAAACACAGCCCGCATCTGGAAGTTTTCCGCAAGAAGGGTCTGGAAGTGCTGTTACTGTCTGACCGGGTAGATGAATTCCTGATGTCTTCACTGCCTGAATACGACGGTAAACCTCTGCAGTCGGTCGCCCGCGGTGAACTGGATCTGGGCGACCTGGAAGACGAGGAAGAAAAGAAACAACATGAAAAGGTTGAGGAAGAGTATAAGGACTTTATCGAAAAGGTGGCTAAATCACTGGGTGATGATGTCAAGGAAGTCCGTATTACTCACCGCCTGACCGATTCACCTTCCTGTCTGGTCACCGGTGAACATGATATGAGTGCTAACCTGGAACGTCTGTTAAAGCAGGCTGGTCAGGATGTTATCGGGCACAAGCCTATTCTGGAACTTAATCCTGAACATCCGCTGGTTCAGCGCCTGAAATCGGAAGATCAGGGTGAGCGTTTTGATGACTGGGCCAAACTGTTATTTGAACAGGCTCTGCTCAGCGAAGGCGGTCAGCTTGAAGATCCTGCAACCTTTGTTAGTCGTATGAACAAAATGCTGCTTGATCTGACCAAATAGGCTGATTTAGTCTCTCTTTATAAGAGACTATGATTTATCCGGAGGAAGTCATTTCAGAATTGTTTGCCATATCAGGCAAAATATGCAATTCTTGAAATGACTTCCTTTTTTATGCGTATAACAAAATACTATAAGAGGCATAAACCTTGAGATCACCTGTACCGATAAAAATACCACTTTTAAGCCTGTGCCTGCTGATGGCTTCTACATCACTGTCTGCCGCTAAAGTCATATCTGAAACTAGTCCTGATACCGGTTTAAAATCCTGGGGCTTTATTGCCAATGGTCTGGATTTAAAATTCATTCAGAGACTGCCGGATCAGACGCGTGGTTTTTTTCTGGGCAGAGGGTTTACCGTTGAACAGGCTAATGATATTGCAACCCAGTGTGTCTTTCAGACCGTGGCTAAAAATACTCAGTCCAAACCGGATGGTAAGGCCGTTAGTATTGATTTAAGTCAGTGGAAAGTTTTTATAAATGGCAAGGAGGGCAGGGTAAAACTTAAAGAAGACTGGAAAAAACAATGGCAGGCACTTGAACATACCGATAAAAAAGTCAGAATGTCAGCACAAATTGCATTTCGCTGGTCAACTTTTCCCAGCCAGCAGGAA
>JALVDE010000285.1 GCA_027009375.1 Gammaproteobacteria bacterium | reverse complement strand
CGCCCCCTTCCCCGGCTACTCCGAGTTTTTATTTTAAGTGAATGAAAGAAACTGAGTAGATTAGATTGAGGTGTGCTTTTCAGAAGTGTATGCAGCATGGATGCTGCATCCAAGCCCCCATGGATGGGTTCACGGCGTCTTCTGAAAAGCACACCTCAAGCTAAGCTACGGATTCATATGCACAAACCAATAACCTAATACTAGAGCCATACCAAATGACCGATACCGTAGAAAAACTATCCCAGGATCTAAAACAGTTCGCCATCGCCCGCAACTGGGAGCAATACCATACCCCCAAAAATCTGTCCATGGCCTTAATTGCAGAAGCGGCGGAACTGGTAGAACATTTTCAATGGCTGACTCCGGAAGAAAGCCAGGCCATCCGTGGACAGAAACATAAAGAGATAGGTTATGAAATGGCTGATATATTTATCTATCTGCTGAGAATGGCCGAACAGATGGATATAGACCTGATGAAAGTGACCCGGGAAAAAATGGCCATTAATGAAACCCGTTTCCCTCCTGCCGAAAAAGTTCAGTCAGAATCATGAAACCTTAATAATAAAGCCGAATGCTTAAAAAGTATAAGAGTCCAGTATTTTCTGATAGGTTCCGTCTTTCCTGATAGCGGCCAGTCCCTGATTAAATTTATTGATAATCGTCTGGCTTTCTTTGTTGGCTTTTGGCGCAGCAATATACAGATTACGGGTGGTCAGATTATTGGCCAGAAAGCGAAAATTTTTCTGGTTGCCGCCCATAAAATGTTTCAGTTCGTACAGGGCCAGCCGCTTATCGGCAACGGCCAGATCCAGCTGACCGTTTTGCACAGCAATCAGGTTCTGGGTCAGGCGATTGGCTTTGAATTTCAGGATACGGGGATCCTTCATAAATTTTTCATCATAGGCGTAATCAGTTAATATACCCACCAGTAAACCGTGCAGATCACTGAGTTTATTATATTCAAATTTACTATTGGCATTGGCCACAAAGACAATATTATTTTTTAAATAGGGCTGACTGTAGATAAGTTTCTTTTTACGGCTGTCACTTTTCCAGACCGCACCAACTACATCATATACACCCATTTTCGAGCCGGCCAGAGCTTTTTCCCATTTTTCTATACGTACGTTTGCAGTATAACCGGCCCGCTTAAAAGCTGTTTTAACGATTTTCATAGCCAGCCCGCCATCCGGTAGTGAATCATCCACATAAGGCGGCCAGATATTAGAAACCACCGTGATTTCCTGTGCCTGAACATGGGTAAAAAAGACACTGCTCAGTAATAACAATAAAACGATCGTTTTTTTCATACTTTCCTCTGTCTGAATAGCAATTCAGTGGGTACTGTTAAATTTGATGCCATGAGTATAAACGCATGCCCTTCCAGCTTCAACTACAAGCCCTGACAATCAGCCGCCATATTTACAGGTTAAATTTCAGATACGGACCGCTGGCAGCCTGCATTTCCTGTAAACTGGGCAACTCGGCATTAAAGGGTTCTGACTGGGCTCCGCGGCAGGTAATACTGCGCACATCTGATTGAGAATCCGGATCAAGCGGCTGCAGGTAAAAACGATAAAAACGCATAATATCCACTGGTGAATCATCATCACCCCAGCTGACATTTAAGGCCGCCAGTTTAACGGCTTTTAACAGTACAATGGGGCTTTCATCCTGAACAATTGACATAACCCTGAATACGCCCGGCGGTATTGTCTGCGGCTGTTCAGAAACCGTATTGATTTCGACTTCACAATTGACTTCATAAAGATTTAAACGTCCTTTGGGCTGAAGTTCACCGTATTGTAAAAAGGCTCTGGCCGATTCAGGGTGTACTGTTAAGGGCTGTAGAATTTCAATGGTGGCCTGAGCATCCGCTTCAATATAATTGCCATTTGACTGTATCAGAGTTGACTGACAGGCTGTCAGCATAAGAAACAGGAAAAAACTGGTGATTAACTTCATTTTCTGGCATATCCACTAATAGTCATGGTATTAATAAAATCTTTCTCAGGATACCATTTTTTTTAGCAAACCTTTAATATCCCATGGCTTCTCAGCCATTTTTTTGTCTCCGGTTGTTGCACGTTTTAAGCCTTCAGTTACTTCCTCGACATCAATACCAAAAGTACCCAGAGAATAGGTGTTAATAATTTTAGGTCTTATTTTTTCAGATGCTTCCCCCACCGCTTCATTTATAGCATAGAGGTCCAGTACCTTGTAGGTAGTAACCGGTTTGCGGTTAATATCTCTTAAAATAAGCACCTGGGGTAATAACTGGTTTCTGGAGTGCTGTTCCACAATAATTGCAATTTCTTTTGAGTTTAATTCCACAATAGAACCGACCGGATAAATACCAATAGAGCGGATAAATTCTTCCACCAGTTCCGCCATAAACTTTTTATCGCGCAGCCGGTATAAATGTTCAACAGCCCGGGTTGGATCCATGGAATTTTCCTGTTTGCGGCGATTGGTGATTTCTTCATAGTAGGTGACTAATCCCGCCAGTTGCGCCAGAAAAGGGATCTCCTGCTCCATCAGTCCCATGGGATAACCTGAACCGTCAAATCGTTCACAATGGGCCCGGATAATAGTAATAATGGCCTGTGGCGTTCGTCCCATTATTTTCAGAGCGTCCAGGGTCAGATCAACATGTTTCTGATATTCCCTTAAATCCTCCCCCTCCAGCTCATCTTCTTTTTCCAGCAGCTCTCTGGGCAGCTTTGCCTTACCGATATTACACAATAACAGGGCAATGGAAAGATTGTTCATTTTTTCTTTTTCAAGACCCAGATGGCGGGCAAAGGCAATAGCCCAGATGGAGGTTCGAAGTGAACGGTTATGAGAATGGGTATCTTTTTCATGCAGACGGGTTAACCAGAGCAAGGCGTCAGGATTTCGTACTACACTGTCTACAACGGCGGTTGCCGTACGTTTTACTGTTGGCATGTCAATAACACGACCGGTCTGGGCATTGGCGAACAGATCGCTGGCAGTGACAGTTATTTCCTTATATAACTGATTGGCAGTACGAAATTCTGTGGTAAAGGTGGTGCTTTTCCGGTACTCATTATCTTTCCTAATATTCTGCCGCTTAGATTTACGGCTAAAGGTCAGATCCTTGATATCCGTATTAGCAATAGTCCTGATGGTGGAAAAGGTAATTTCAGTATTGGCAATGCTTTTGATTTTTGAAAGCAGAGAGGGATCAGCATGACCATTGTATTTAATTTTTTCCCGGGTCAGTTCAATGTCTATATAAACAAACTGACACAGACGCTCCAGTTTTTCTATGTCTTTTATAGTTTCAATATAAAAGCCTTCCAGCAGGTAATCGGTTTCCAGCCAGGGTCTGTCCAGCGCCGAAACATACATACCAATGGCCAGGTTATGTGTCAGGACTTTTTCTGTTTTAACCGCCATAGAATCTCAAAAGTTATTTCTAAACCCGTTCCATTATTACGGGATAGATATTCCTGATGTCATTTTCGCAATAAGAAAAAATGGTTATTTCAATACTATAGAGCAATATTGGCTGAATATCACTTTATGTAAGAAAATCCCTTTCTGTTATTAGACTTTAGTCTATTTTTTAAAAAGTTATTCAATTTTGCCCTATACCCATCATTTTTAAAAAAAAATTATGTGCAAAATATCTCAAGCCGGAACAGGATCATCATAAAAACAATAAGTGATTGATTTAATTAACAAATAAATTTTAATAAAAATTGTTCATAATGTAATCAAAATGTCATAAAAGTAATAACAACAAGCCTCCTGTAACTTTACCCAATGTTTATTCACAAAGTTATCCACAGTTTCTGTGGATAAGAAGCTAAGTCACTGATTATAAATTCTGCCCGGCTTTTTTTACTAAATAAACAAACTTAAAACACATTTTATATAACCCAGGCCAATTTATTCGATAAAATACACATACCACATTGATACTTTTTTCGGGATCGGGCATGATTTAGTATTAGGTAAATAATATCTAATGAACATTATCATTATTAAGGAACCAGGAATGAAATCAAAATTTATCATTACTTCAGCAATTGTTGCGTTATTCGTATCCAATCTGACCATGGCAGAGCAAAATAAGCCCTCTACAACTGAAAGTATTCTGGTCGAACAGCAGCTGGAAGTTCTGGAAATTAACAAGGATGAACGCTGGGTTATGCTTAAAGACCGCTCTGGATTCACCAAAAAAGTAGAGGTAGGTGAGGGTGCCAGAAATTTTGATCAGCTTAAAGTCGGTGATTTAATTAATGTTAATTATGCTGAAACAATTCAGATTAAAGCCTTTGGTAAAGATGCCATCAATATGGGTGAAGAAGCAGAAGCCATTTTCGCCCGTACGCCTGAAGGCGCCAAGCCCGGTGGTGCCCTTGCAGCAGCCAAAACCATTGTTGTTACTATCAGCAATATTGATCTTAAGCATAATCTTGTTACACTTAAAGATAAACAGGGCAACACCCGCACTTTCAGACCTGAAATTCCTGGTAAGTTAAAACAGGTCAAAGTCGGTGATAAAGTGGCTATTTCTGTTGCCAAAGCCATGTCAATTTCTGTTGATGATGACAAAAAATAAGACCTGAATCCGCTTATATCGGTATCGCCGGAG
Organism: Gammaproteobacteria bacterium; assembly: GCA_027009375.1. GTDB lineage: Bacteria > Pseudomonadota > Gammaproteobacteria > GRL18 > GRL18 > JANELJ01. The sequence continues at coordinate 5,237 of JALVDE010000285.1, read as the reverse complement.
ATTTTCTCTGGCGATATTTAAGGCACAAACCATAAAAAGCCAGCTGAAAATGTCATACAGGTATATACAGGCACGTCCTTTACAAGGAAAAAGCTTACAGGGAAAAAAACGTTCATTTTTCTTAATAGCTAGAGTAGCTATGGTTACTGCCCTGTTTTTCAGTCAATATGTCTGGTCTGTAACCATTTCTCAATGCGTACAGGCAGACGGTACCATCGAATTTACTAATCAGGGATGTTCCCAGTCCAGCAAACTCAGTGCCCGGCGGGTTTTCAGTAACGATCTCACCCAGTCCTATATCAAAAATACTCATACCTCCAGACACATCTCTAAACGCAGGCCACAACCATTTAGACAGAAAGATTTTGTTAAGCTGCAATCCCAGTTACTTCAGGCTCACAACTTATCCGAAATGGAACAGCTCAGTCGAACCATTATGTATAAAGTTAATGAGCATGCCCGAAAAGGCGACCTGAAAGCGGCTTATAATATGATTGCAGCCACCTACGCAAAGTTGGCCAAAGAGCATAAAAAGAAACACTGGGAAGGCAAACCCATACCTCAACATTCACTGAAAATTCAGGAACTGTTTGAAAACGTACTAATAACCCAGCCAACCACCTCCAGACCGGAAGAAATGACCTTGATTATCCAGAATGCCTGGAATCAACTGCAGAGCAATATTTAAAGTGACTTTTTAAAGAATATTTTCTTGTACCAGAGTTTCAATATCAGCCAGGGATGAACGGCCTTTCTGTTCAAATATTTCCAGCATTCTCTGTGCAGTATCAAGCCAGTGCTGTTCAGACTGCTCTGTTATCTGCTTTAATGCGGTTAGGTTCTTGTTGCTCAACCATTGCTGATAAGCTGTTAACAGTAACGGAAATATTTCCCGGCGCATTCCCTTAAAGTTAGCAAAATAAAAATGTATCTGGGCATCATCCTTATTTTCTATTAAACGGGGTAAGGTTGATAGGGCATCTGCAATATGATCTTTTACCGCTCGCGCCATAAATTCACTTTTAGAACGCGGCATCTGCATCACCATTTCTGACCATTGGGGTCCCAGAAGCCTGCTGGACTCTATTTCACCAATTTCATGATACAAAATAGTATCTGCTTCCAGGGAGGCCATTTGCTCTAACGAGTTTTCCGGCTGCTGTTCGAAGTTATAACAGGCCAGAGCTTTTGCCAGAGGATTATCAGTATTATACCAATGTGATTCTTCGTATTTTTCCCAGATAAAACGTTTTAAGGATTCCTTGCGGATATAAATGGAGCGGTTCTGACTCATTCCCGGCGGGGCCGCCAGTTCTCTTACATGTTCATGACCACAAATATAAAGCTGATATTCTTTATAACGGGTCTGACTTTCCAGATCGGCCAGAAAAAAAACCGGTTTACCGTAATTTCCATAACCACCACTGTAAACCAGCCTGTCTGGCTCAAGCATGGAATTAACAAGCTCTGCTTCATAACAGGAAACCACTTTCCCGTTAATATGTAATTCACTAAAAGGTTCTTCTTCCAGGGTGTCCCACCAGGCTTCTCTTTCCATTAACCATTGGCCAATGTCATCATTGGATAAGTTTTCAGAAAAAGGGATCTGTTTTTCCCAGCGATAAAATTCGCGCATTTTAAGCAGATAAATACACAGGGTATAGTTACCTGCATACTGGGCATCAGAAATATGACAATTTCTGGAAATGGTCTGCTTTAACTGTTCCAGTGCAATTTCCGGCATAACAATTATTCTTCAGGGACTCTTCTGGCTTAATTAATTTTTTACCTGAAACAGTAATATCATGAAACTTCTAATTATCGTAACGTTCCATAATTTTTTCTTTAGCATCATTATATTCACTTTCATTAATTATGCCGCGTTTGTAACTTTCGTTAAGATCCATTAACTCCTGCCCCATCGTTGTTGTCATGGTAGTGCTTCTAACTTCAGTATCACTACCGCCACAGGCTGTTAAAGTAAAAAGAAGTACAATGATTAATAATAATCTGGATACAGTCATAATGGCTTCCATTTTAATAATATTAGAATTGATATGGGTAATATCATAGCATAAAGAAAGGCTAAACCGATTCAAATTAAATCACCTCCTATAAGAACAGACCTGAAGCCAGTAATTTGACCGGTCATTCTGTTTTTCTAAAAGTTATTCAGTACTAATACCATTTAAAGAAATCTAATAAAAATCGTATAAATTTATATAGCTTTGTCAATAGAAATAAATTAAAAATCGCTATCCTTTTGTTTTACAAGAGCTTATTTTATCATGGTTTATTATTGCAATAGATAACATATATATCATAAACCGCTGATTTCATGACATATAGTTTAATTACACAAAGTTTATTCACAGACTTATCCACAGGCTACCTATTCCGCACAATGAATTTCAGATATTTCCGGAAAGACTGTATTTCATACAGAATTGACTTTAAAATAACTCAGAGAACTGTGTGACAGGAACAATGTAACAGCAACCATGTAACAATCAATCAACTGGAATATTGGATAAATAAATGTCCGGACAGGGAAACATTATTATTAATTATCTACGAGAGTTTTTAAAAAAAGAAAGTGCCGGTGGAATTCTACTTTTAATTGCCGCTGTTCTGGCTTTAATTTCTGCTAATTCCCCCCTTAGGGATCTCTATGGTGAATTATTAACGATACCGGTAGAAGTTCGAATTGGCGCCCTGGATATTTCCAAACCACTGGTATTATGGATTAATGACGGACTGATGGCCATATTTTTCCTGTTAATTGGCCTGGAGCTGAAAAAAGAACTGATTGAAGGTGAGCTGTCTACACCAAGAAACATTATCTTACCCGCTATTGCCGCTTTCGGCGGCATGATTATGCCCGGTATAATTTATGCTTTTATCAACTGGAATGACCCGATAGCCCTTGCAGGCTGGGCTATTCCAACAGCCACAGATATTGCCTTTGCTCTGGGCATACTGTCTCTCTTTGGTAAAAGAGTACCACCTTCATTGAAGATTTTCCTTGTTTCTCTGGCCATTATGGATGATATGGGGGCCATTATTATTATTGCAGTGTTTTATACCAGCGATCTGTCTTTTACCAGCCTGGTAATAGCTTCTGCCTGTATGCTGATCCTGGCCTTTATAAACAGTCAGAATATTCGTAAACTCACACCTTATATACTGACCGGCGTCATCCTGTGGGTGGCGGTATTAAAATCCGGTGTTCATGCCACTTTGGCCGGTGTTATTCTGGCCTTTTTTATACCCTTAAAAACATCTTCATCTAATGATAGCTCGCCCCTGATTAACCTGGAGCATGATTTACGTAACAGCGTGGTGTTCTTTATTATGCCGGTATTTGCCTTTTTTAATGCCGGGGTTTCACTTGAAGGAATTACCCTCAAGACCCTCACTGAGCCGGTACCTCTGGGTATTATTCTTGGTCTGTTTTTCGGCAAACAGATAGGGGTATTTTTATTCAGCTATATTGCTGTAAAACTGAATATTGCTGCTTTACCAAGAAATACCGGCTGGAAACAGATATACGGCATAGCATTTATCTGCGGGGTAGGCTTTACCATGAGTCTGTTTATCGGCTCTCTGGCATTTGAACAGGGAGGCACTACAGCCAATCTAATGCATGATCGACTGGGGATTTTATTGGGCTCGACTTTGTCCGCTGCGTTTGGTTACTTTTACCTGAATAAGGTATTACCGAGACAGGATTAGGTTTCCGAAAACTTGATTACCTGGTAGTCCCAGTGGTCGTTTTCAATAGTAAGAATGATGCAGGACGGCCCGCCTTTATTACGGGTGAAGCCTGCAGCACCGGGATTTAAAACATGCTGCTCTTCATTATCGGTATCAATAACCTGAATGTGAGTATGACCATAAATGATCAGACGAGCCCCCGGATGAGCCTTTCTTAAGTCACTGTGATCAGGCTTGTACATATCATGTCTATGACCGTGTTCAATAGCAATCCGGCCTCCAGGCATGGCTAATTCTATCTGCTCAGGCAGTTTTTTTACCAGCTCCCAGTCTTTGAACTCCCATAAATAAGGCTTATCATTATTACCGGCAACGGCAATAATATGGCCTGATTTAGGCTGCATCATTTTCAGCACATCACTATTACCAATATCCCCGGCATGGATGGCCAGCTCACATTCTGTGATCTGGCCGACAATTTCCGGAGCCAGTTCTTCATGAGTATCAGATATGATGGCTACCTTAAGTTCAGAGTATTCATTAAAATCGGTTTTTTGATTCAGGTGCATAAGATTTTGTGTCTGTTTTTACTCTGTAGTTTAAGGCTGCTTATTACTATACAATTAATGCGGTAGTTTATACTGAATGCTTAATAGACATCTGGATTAATACTGTCTTTTCTGCAAACCCGGCAATTATACATAATGAAATTTCGGAAAACTACATTATTCCTTTTTTCATACACTTTTTACGGCAGTTTCTGACTATCCCTTTAAAAAATTATATTTTATCAGGGAAAAATACCCGGCATATTAGAGAACCCAGGCAGACTGTTTACAGGTGTATTGACTGGATTATAGGGAAACAGGCTTCCATTACTGAGACCATAATTACCGCCAAAATCAGGAAGCATGGTTGCATACGGGTTAACAACCGGCACACCGCCTGTTCCAGGCAGGGAGTAGAGTGAGTAAGGTGAAGTATTATATGAGCCGTAAGACGGGCTAAGATGGCTGTAGCCCGGTACCATGTTAGGTGGTGTTACAATACCGGGCACTGTACCCGGCAAGGTTCCCGGAGGCAATGCATAGGCATATACGGGTACTGGAATATATCGGATTTGAGACTGAACCTGGTCAGTGGCTTTTTCAAATTTGTTGATGGTCCTATTAAAAGGTTGTTTTGCCCTGGCTCTGTACTGACCAATATCACCTTTTTCCGGGAAAAATCGTTTAGCCTGACCTGCAGGTTTTTTTATCAAATCACTGACATACAGTTCTCCTGACGATTGTGGAAAATAGGAATTATCAGACTGATAGTGGTTATCAAACTGACGGTTATTATTATCCTGCTGATAGCGGTTAGTATCACGCTGATAGCTATTATTATCCCGCTGATAGCTATTATTATCCCGCTGACGGCTGTTAATATCCCGTTGACGACTCTTGTTGGGCTGATGGCTTCTATTAGGCTGAAGGCTCCTGTTAGGCTGAAGGCTCCTGTTAGGCTGAAGGCTCCTT
>JALVDE010000284.1 GCA_027009375.1 Gammaproteobacteria bacterium | reverse complement strand
TGCAGATAGTGAGTACTCCGAGTTTAAACTCAAGTTTATTTGCTATGAAGAAGAAAAACACACTCATTAAAATAAGACATATTCTGCGAACGCGGGCTGCGCTGCCGAGGTTCTATTGAGGATACTTCCAGCAGTTCAATCGAAAAATAAGCTTCATACAGGCTGAAAACTTCGTCCTGAGTGACTGAAAACGGCGGACCCTGTTTTTCTTCTTCGTTATAATCAAGGGTTAATAATAGCATAGAAATTTTTTCCGGCAGGATTTCCAGCATCTTCTGCACATAATTTTTACGCATTTCAGAAGGCAGAGCCACCAGGGCGGCACGGTCATAAACCGCTTTAATATCAGACAGTTGCTCTTTCCTTAGAGCAAAGAAATCACCACAGATAATATCAATATCCTCACTGTGCCATAGGGTCATTGGTGTTTGACCGGTTGCAGAATTTTCATCAGAAATGACAGTTTTACTTGCATTTAACTGTTGTTCTGTATAAAAATCTTGCACCGCCAGTGTGCTGAGTTCATTTCCAAGAACTTTCAGCCCCTGTTGTGGAAAATAACACAGGTCCAGACTTTTGCCGCACAAAGGCACAAAAACCCGGCTGTTTTTCGGAACCTTAAGTTTTGGCCAATACTTTGATAAGTATGGATTTATTGTATCCAGATGAAAGCCGATACGCTGTTCCTGCCAGCGCTGATGCCAGTATGATGAGTGCATATAAAACCTGTTTTAAAAACCTGAATCTGGAATTTATTTACTGTTTATTGAGGTAAGTTCCTTGACAAAAGAATGCTTTAACCTTTATTCCTATATAAGGAATCGGGTGCAATCATAAATTGAATGTAATAAAAGATAAAGAAAACATAGGTACTTATCCAAAATTATAAACCGTATTATGTACCGGGTGCTCCTTGCTGAAGACGCCGTGAATCCATCCATGGAGGCTTTTCGGCAGCGTCCCTGCTGCCGAAACTTCATCAAGAAACACCCGGTACATAATACTCAGTACAAAAACTGATAATACGCAGAACTAAAAAACATTAAAACAACTAGAATAATAGAGAGTTAAAAAATAAAACACTATGGGTAAATCACTGGTTATTGTCGAATCGCCTGCCAAGGCCAAAACCATTAATAAATATCTGGGTAAAGATTTTGTAGTCAAATCCAGTGTCGGTCATATTCGTGACCTGCCCACCAGCGGCAGTGGCAAAAAAGCGCCCATGGATCCCAAAGAACGGGCCCGGCTGGCAGCTGAAGCACGTAAACTGCCCCCTGAAGAACGGGAAAAACGTAAAAAAGAAAGAGCCCGCTCTGCGCTCATTGAACGCATGGGTATTGACCCTGAAAATGGCTGGAATCCCCGTTATGAAACTATGCCGGGAAAAGAAAAGGTCATTAATGAATTAAAAAAACTGGCCCGCAATTCAGACAATATCTATCTCGCAACCGATTTGGACCGCGAGGGAGAAGCCATTGCCTGGCATTTAAAGGAAACTCTGGGTGAGGCTCTGCATGATGGCAAGGTAGTCCCCTTTAAACGGGTGGTCTTTAATGAAATTACTGAAAAAGCCATCCAGGAAGCCTTTGCCGAACCCGGTGAGCTGAATATGGATCACGTTAATGCCCAGCAGACCCGGCGTTTTCTGGATCGGGTAGTGGGCTATATGGTTTCACCCCTGTTATGGAAAAAAGTTGCCCGCGGCTTATCCGCCGGACGGGTTCAGTCGGTTGCGGTAAAACTGGTAGTAGAGCGGGAGCGGGAAATTCATGCCTTTATCCCGGAAGAATTCTGGGAAGTGTATGCCGATCTGGAAACGGAAAAAGGTAGCGGCAACCAGGATGCCTTACAGGCCCAGGTGGTTAAATACAAAGACCAGGAATTTCGCCCGACAAACAAGGCTGATACTGACAAAGCTCTGGCAGAACTGGAGCAGGCCGATTATATTCTGAGCAAACGGGAAACCCGCCCTAACAGCAGTCGCCCCAGAGCCCCGTTTATTACCTCTACTTTGCAGCAGGCCGCCAGTACCAAACTGGGGTTTGGTGTCAAGAAAACCATGATGCTGGCCCAGCGCTTATATGAAGCCGGTTATATTACTTATATGCGTACCGATTCGACCAATCTGAGTGCGGAAGCGGTTGCCAGCGGCCGGGATTATATTAAGCAGCACTATGGTGACAAATACCTGCCCAAAGCCCCCAATGTTTATACCAGCAAAGGTGGGGCACAGGAAGCTCACGAAGCCATACGCCCATCGGATGTCCATGTTAAGGCAACGGATATCTCCGGTGTGGATCGGGACGCTCAGCGCCTGTATGAGCTGATCTGGCGTCAGTTCCTGGCCTGCCAGATGACTCCGGCTAAATATGAGAACACCACACTGACCATCAGTGCCGGTGATTACCAGCTTAAAATCAAGGGCCGCACAGTACTGTTTGACGGCTGGACCCGGGTGATGAAAGCCCTGGGTAAGGTGTCTGAAGATGTGATCCTGCCGCCAGTTAAGGAAGGAGATAAGTTTAAGCTGCAGGCCCTGCAGCCGTCCCAGCATTTTACCAAGCCGCCGCCGCGCTATTCTGAAGCCAGTCTGGTCAGGGAGCTTGAAAAACGCGGTATTGGCCGCCCTTCTACTTATGCCAGTAT
>JALVDE010000283.1 GCA_027009375.1 Gammaproteobacteria bacterium | reverse complement strand
TAATCCCAGCGGTAAACTGCAGACGGGTTTCAATTTCCTTGCTCCTGATTTCAGGTGTATATCCCTTATCATTTCGGCTGATTAACAGGGTGTCTACCTTATTAATACGAAATTCAAGTTGAGTAATATCATTGTGTTCATCCAGAACAATGGAAAAACTCTGGCCGGGTTTGATCCGGGTTAGCTGTTTGGCCGCTTTTCCAGAATTGATAATTTTATACAGACTGCTGCTGCTTAAGTTATGGCGTTTAAAAATAGCGGATAAGGTATCCCCTTTTTTCACCTTAACGGTCAGAGTTCTGGTATTAACCGGAACTTCCTCTGCTATTTTTTCTTTAACACTGGATAAAGCGCTGTTCAGCATACTCTGGTTAAGTTGGCCAGGATTAAGTTGAGTGGCTTTTCTGGATGAATCAACAAAAGTTATATGAGTGATAACCGGTGAATCAGAGGCGCTGACTGCAGGCTCTTCAGTATTGCCTGACAGAGCCTCAATATTTTTCTCGATTTTCTCAGCTTCAGCTATAGTTGATTTTTTAGTAACTTCTGAAGTATAAGAAATAATGGGAAGCTCTAAATCGCTACTAGTCTGACTAAGAGAAGCTTTATTTTCAGCAGTTCGTGACAGCTGTTCTTTATTACTCTTGTTTTGAGAGATATGGTTTTGAGATAAAAGTTCTGTAGAATCAGAATTGGCCAGTAAAGTAGCAGCCATACCAATCATACTGATGGATATAACAGCGCTCATAAGCCAAAAACGGCTGTTTTTTTTCTTACCATTAACTATATATCGGTTTTTATTTTTAAACTTGATATGCCTGTTTGACTCTGAGCTTAAACGAGAGTTTAAAAAAGGTCTGTAATTCACGGATATTCCTTAAATTTTTTAAATTAAAGATAGCTTCTAATGCCTGCTATTGCAATAGATAAATGAAAAAATCAGTCCTTTTTCTTGAATCTTAGCTGAACTGTCTGAAATTTATGGTAACCTTGTCGCAATTTTGACCATTTGATGGTTAAAACTTATACAAATTGATTGAAAATGCCAAACAGGTCATGTTTCTGGCTGGTTCAGGCTATAGTTTTAGACAGCAGAAGTACAAACGGGATACTAAACGGGAGTTGAGAGAGACAATGGGCAAATTAGAAGAGGCTCTGGAATTAATTAAACGGGGTACCGATGAAATTTTACTAGAAGAAGGCCTGATTGAAAAACTAAAAAGCAATAAGCCGTTAATTATCAAGGCTGGTTTTGATCCGACGGCTCCTGATTTACATCTCGGACATACTGTATTAATAAATAAGCTTCGTCAGTTTCAGGAGCTGGGGCATGAAGTGCATTTTCTGATTGGTGATTTTACCGGCATGATAGGTGATCCTACGGGAAAAAATGTGACCCGCCAGCCGCTCACCCGTGAACAGGTCGAAGAAAATGCTAAAACCTATAAAGAGCAGGTTTTTAAAATACTGGATGAAGCAAAAACTAAAGTGGTTTTTAATTCCCAGTGGATGGGTAAAATGTCTGCTGCGGATCTGATTCAGCTGGCTTCCAATCAGACCGTGGCTCGTATGCTGGAGCGTGATGACTTCAGTAAACGCTACGCCTCCGGTCAGCCCATTGCTATTCATGAATTTCTGTACCCCATGATCCAGGGCTATGATTCCGTCGCTTTAAAGGCTGATGTGGAGCTGGGTGGTACGGATCAGAAGTTTAACCTGTTAATGGGACGGGAACTGCAGAAAGTAAACGGTCAGACACCGCAGGTGGTTATTACCATGCCGATCCTGGAAGGGCTGGATGGTGTGCAGAAAATGTCCAAGTCACTGAATAACTATATTGGTGTGTCTGATACACCGGATGATATGTTCGGTAAAATTATGTCCGTATCAGATGATTTAATGTGGCGTTATTTTGAACTGCTCAGCTTTAGACCTATGCATGAGATAGAACAGTTTAAAGCCGATGTTGAAGCGGGCAAAAATCCAAGAGATATCAAGTTCCTGCTGGCTAAAGAAATCATTGCCCGTTTTCATAATGAAGCAGCAGCAGAAAAGGCACAGCAGAACTTTATTGACCGTTTTAAAAAGGGCATGGTACCTGAAGATATCCAGGAATTTGAAATGCCGGCCAGTGATGGCAGTCTGGGTATTGCCTATATTCTTAAAGATTCCGGCATGACCTCCAGTACCGGTGAGGCTATTCGCATGATTAAGCAGGGAGCCGTTAAAATAGACGGAGAAAAAGTCACTGATACTAAACTGGCAATAGACAGTGGTACCACCAAAGTTTACCAGGTGGGCAAGCGTAAGTTTGCAAAAGTTACCGTTAAATAGAAATTGTTTTTTATTTTATGCTTGAAAACGCTCTATAATACCCTATGTCTATGAAAGAAATATGACAAAATATTAAGAAAACTATTGACGTTCTGTAATCAGGGCGTATAATACACCACTCACTCAACGGGGTTCTGGCGAAAAAGCACAGAAAACGGTTGAGAAAACAACGACTTAAAAGCGAAGCGATAATTGAAGCGCAAGTTTAAATTATTTAATTGAATTTAGGAAGTTGCTGCTCTTTAAAAAACAGAATCGAACAATTTGTGTGGGTTCTTGTCAATCGATGTTTGATGCAGCTAGCTGTATTGAATGTCAACAATTGAAAGAACTCAAGACGAA
>JALVDE010000282.1 GCA_027009375.1 Gammaproteobacteria bacterium | reverse complement strand
GCACCCCCGTGAGTATAGCGGTACTCTGGCCACAACTAAGGCGATGATGAAAAACCCGCAGACGATTATTCGCCTCACTCAGTTGGTCAAGGGTTTCATTTGTACCATCATCACTACCGTCATCGACAAAGATGACTTCGTAATCCACAATGCCTTCAAGGGCTGCATAAATTTCCGAAAATAATGGATTTACATTAGTCACTTCATTGCGAACTGGAATAACAACTGATAGTTCCATGATTTTTTTCTCAACATATAAGGTTTATATAGCAGGGTAAGGGTTTTGAAGTTACTGTGTTATGCAAGTCAATGGTTAGTTAACATTAAAAAAATATAGTATTGAATAAATTTAGTTGTCTGGTCGGAGAGTAAGAGTCACAGATTATGTATTAAGATTGTTTTCATAGAAAAGAAATTTAGACTAATGCCCTAATCATCATTATATTTAACAAGAGCTATTTTACGGGTAAAGCAGTTAATGAAAAGTGAATTAAAAGTAAAAAAAAAGTTAATTGTACTTTGAAATTCAAAGCATTAATTAGAAATAATTATTTAACCCAGAACAGGGATGTATGAGTATTATAGTTGACAGCTTTCAACAGGGAAGGTTATTGTGAACTGTACGCCATGACCTAACTTGCTGTCACAGGCTATGGTTCCACCCAGTTTCTGTACTACCAGGTTATAAACAATATGAGTGCCTAAACCGGAACCGCCCTGACCACGTTTAGTTGTTACAAATGGCTCAAACAGATGTTCAAGGATTTCCTGTGGGATACCGTGACCATTATCGGAATACATAAGACTTAACTGTTCGTCATCCATTTCAAATGCAATTTTAATCAATCCTGATTTTTTGTTTTCAAAACCATGAAGCAGGCTGTTGTTGATTAAATTACTGAATAGCTGATAAAAAGCACTTTGATAAGAGTTAATGGCTATTGATTTATCACCTTCAAGTTGGACTGTAATGGCGTTACTATTATTTTTAGGGAGTAATATTTTTACTAATCGTTGTAACTCAGTGTACAGCTTAAAACAGCTTTTTGTATCTGTATGCTGTCCTACGGCGATTTTTTTAAAGTTGGATATTAATTGAGCAGCCCGTTTAATGTTTTCGGTGGCTATTTCACAACTGTCATGAGATAAAGACAGGAAGTTTTTAAAATCACTTTCTGATAGTTTCTTCTGATCATATTTTAACTGCAGATCATGACTGGCATCATTTAAATGGCTGACAGCTGTTAAACAGATACCAATAGGGGTATTAATTTCATGGGCTATACCTGCGACCAGGTTACCCAGAGAGGCCATTTTTTCCGACTCGACCAGTTGAGCCTGCATTTTAATCAGAACTTTATTTTGATTTTGTAAATCCTGTGTTCTTTGTTCTACCTTTCCCTGCAGTAGTTGTTCTTCATTTTTTAGTTCCTGATAGGCTAAATTTAATCGTGACATTAATTCCATAAAAGAATTGGCTAAATTTCCGATTTCATCTGGACGATCAAGAATTTCAGGGGCAATGGCACTATTATTGTCAAAGGTAAAACTCTGGATAGATGAATTGAGTTCGGTTAACGGAGAAGTATGCAGGCGGATTATATATAAAGTGGCCAGTAAGATGAGACTAAGAAATGTGACTGTAACCAGAAATAGAATATAAATGTCATTATTACTAAACACAGTAAATAAACTATTATCGGTATAATAAGCAATATGGGCATTGGCAAATACATCGTCATCAATACTGGAAGCGTAGATAATTTCCTTAACAGGCCTGCCATGATATATAAGATTGCGAGAGGTGTAATGATTAAAAGAGGGGAGTTGTGTGTATTTTGCAATTTGATCTACATCAGTATGAACCAGAATATGGCCTGAAACACCGGAAATATAGCCATAGGCATAAATATCGGTAATAACCACCGCTTTTAGCCAGCTTTCAAGAAATTCAAAATCTCGGGAAACCAGAGCATCAATACTGCCTTCAGCCAGGCTTTTGGCACTTGCAAAGGCCAGTTTTTCTTTTTCTTTAAGGATATTATTATTCTGATTAAGAACAATAAAATAACCTGATGTCAGCATGGCCAGGGTAAACAGAAAAATTAAACTGATTGCTATTTTGGCAAAAAGTGTAAGATGCAGTTTAGCCACTGAATTCCCCGGAGCGCAGCAGTTTCTCAGTTAATTTTTCGATTTCCGGATCATATGGAATAAATTTTTTTATTTTCATTTTATTGAGTGTTGTAAGGACTTCTTTTCCATGACTATCATCAGGCATAGAAATAACAATGGTTCTTATCTTATCAAGCAGGGAAGTAGGCAGATTTGAACGTGCAGCCAGCACATTTTCTGGATACTTACTACTGGAAGCAATGATTTTAAGTTCGCCGGTATCTAATTTTTTACTCATCAACTGGTAATTAACCCCGCACATGGTAGCCGCATCAGCTTTGCCCAACAACACGTCATATATGGAATTAGTCAGATTTTTGGTAAAGATTTCAATGGTTTGCTGCTTAGTCTTAATACCATGTTCATACATAAATGCACGGGGAGCCAGGTAGCCACCGGCTCCCATAGGGCTGACAAAAGCAAAAGTTTTACCTTTTAACTGGGAAATATCAGAGATATTGGAGTCATTACGCACAAATATATTACTCTGGCTGGTAGTACTATCGGCTATATTATACATCTGTGCAATCGGAACGGCCTTACCGGATTTTTTGAGTCGGTAAAAAATATGAGAATTCACATAAAACAGGTCCACCTGTTTATTTTCGGCCATGTTTTTTAATTTTCCAAAACCACGGGGAGCAATAATATTTACCTTCATGTCCAGTTTACTGGAAAGATACTGGGCAAATGGTTTCCAGTTTTTATAGATTTTAGATGGCGGTGACAGCGACAGGATACCGAGATTTAATTCTTTTAATTCTGACGAATAAGAATTGTTTGATAAGACAAATATAAAAACAAAAGCAAAAATGTAAGAAGACACAACTTTAGTTAGACGAGGTTCAATTCTTAAAAAAAACATTTCAATTCCCATATTAAAGTCAGTGTAAACATTATAGTTGTTACGACAGAAATAATAGAAGTAATAGTAAGAGGATAGACGATAATATATGAATAATAAATATAAGGCCAGTAAGCATTTTTCTGTATATATTCTATTTGACATAATATATATTATGCGAAGTTGCAATCTGTAAAGTAAAAAATATCTCCGGATAATTTAGCCAGATAAATGCCCCTTAGATTAGATGTAATAGTGAAAAAAATTATAAAACAGATACTTTCTCGTAAATTCTGTATAAGTTTTAAGGTTCAGGTACACAACTTTTTACGAGAAATGTTCATATTAAAGAAAATTTATGTTGGCATGCCGTCCATCTCAGTCACACATTACACAGTTTCTATTTTTGTGTTTGGCAAGGTAAAGCTGTTTATCAGCTTTTTCAAACAGTATTGATGGTGACTGATTAATTTCTGGAATTAAGGTACAGACACCGGCACTAATTGTGACAAATTCATCAATGCTGGATCCTTTATGAGGAATTTTTAAAACTCTGATAAGCTGGCGTGTTTTTTCTGCGATTTCCATAGCACTATCCTGATCGGTACCAGGAAGTAATAGCACAAATTCTTCCCCACCATAACGTGCACAAAGATCGGTTGAACGTGTAGTAACAGTTTCTAATGCCCTGGATATAGTCTGAAGGCAAGAATCACCTTCAAGATGTCCGTATAAGTCATTGAACTCCTTGAAGAAATCGATGTCTATTAGAATCATTGAAATGGGCTGTTTATTACGCATGGCCCTGGGCCATTCTGTTTCTAAAGTCTGGTCATACAGGCGGCGGTTGGCAAGTCCTGTCAGGCCGTCCTGGTAGGAAAAAGCTTTGAGCCTTTTATTAGCTTCCAGTAATTCATTTTCAAGTCGTTTACGCTCAGAAATATCAAACATAAAACCAATGAGTTTTTTGGTGACGCCATTTTCTCTGACTACGTGCACCACATCCCGGATCCAGATGTAACCCCCGTCTTTGGTCAGTGCAGGATAATCGGCCTCATGGTCAATACCACTTTCAGACTGGGTAATACAATAAGTAGTAATTTCCTCTCTGTATTCCTCATGTATTCTGTCTATCCACTCCTGTGCAGTCGCCCAACTGTCCTGGGACCAGCCAAGTAATTCTTCTATCTGGGGGCCAATATATTCAAACTTTTTGGTTTCCCAATCTATAGCCCATGGAATTGCCCTGGTAGATTCCAGTAAAGTCTTATACACATCACTTTCCAGATTATTATTATTCATAATAGTCTCACTTTGAATTTTTTATGGTCAGTTGATACAACAAATTAATTGGTTTTCAGGTTCCAGTCTGGAACAATGTTTTTTGCCATTTTTTTGGTGTTTTTATTATACATTAATACAGTATCGGCATGACAAAAGGCCGAGTCTGATACTGTCAGTGCATATTCACCTACTAAGGTGCCATCCCCATGAATGGTATTAGAAGGCGTATATAATGCTTTACCATAGGGTATCTGGAATGCAGTAAAATGGTATGTGTTTATGTTTATTTTCTTACCAATAACAATATAGCCGCCGAATTTTTCAGATAAAGGAATATGAATATGAGGGAAGTTATGAGTTTCAACAAAAATACCCCCTCCCCCATGCTTTTGCATTAAAAACTCTTTTTTATAATTTTTACTATAGTTATAGCGCATCATGGCCATTTCAAACTGTGGCGATGATATTGCAAATTGACTTTTATTTGCAATAAGTTCCAGGCCATAATGTTTAACGTTACCAGGTGTGGCCATTACCGTGGGAATTTTAAAGTTATCAGGTAATAACAATGCACCAAGCCCACCAAAGCTATTAGCTGAACTGCCATGAATAACATTAATGTTATTTTCTAATGCCTGCTGTGTGGTCAGCCAGTCTGCTTCTACTAAAATATAAGGTGTTTCTGTTTTGTGAGAAAAAACAGCTTTATTTTTTGATAAATTAAAAGACCAGTTGGTTATTCCTTTTTTTACAAAAGTAACCAGTCCATTAGTAGACATTACAGTTTTATCTTTATTAACAGCCTTACCTTTTACAGCATAACGAGTTAACTGGGCACTATTTACAACGGCTTTTTTAATTAAATTAACTTTCACTTCTGTTTTTACCTTTCATGCCCAGTATTCCAAAATTAATAACATGATATTTTATAATAGAATACAAGTTAGAAAAAAACAATGTGAATTTTATAAGGTGCTAAATAACAGATTATCGTTTAATTAAACCTTAAATCAATTCAAAACCGGAGTATGTAACACCAGATAAATATGCTGCCTCACGATGCCAGGTTGCTAAATCGTCCTTATTGAATTGATTCAGTGCATCATGACCACAGGCTCGAGCCATCACTTTCATTAGATCCGTCGATGCTGCAAGGAAGTTTTCAAGTTTCTTTGCTGAATGGTCAATATTAATATGTTTGCGTAATTCCTCTTTTTGAGTTGCGATACCCGTTGGACAGTTATTAGTATTACATATCCTGGCGGCCACACAACCGATAGCCTGCATTGCACTATTTGACAGCGCCACACCATCAGCACCCAGCGCCAGGGCTTTGACAAAATCCATTGGCACCCTTAGTCCCCCTGTGATAATTAATGTTACCCGACTACTGGCTCCCTGGCTGTCAAGATAACGCCGGGCCCTGGCTAATGCCGGGATTGTTGGGACGCTAATATGATCCCTGAATATTTCTGGAGCCGCACCTGTTCCCCCTCCCCGTCCATCTAAAATGATGTAATCTGCGCTGGCATCAAGAGCGAACTGTATATCTTTTTCAATATGATTAGCACTTAATTTAAATCCGATAGGTATGCCACCCGTTATTTCCCTTACCCGGTCAGCAAACTTTCGAAAGTCTTCAATGCTCTTAAGATCCTTAAAGGTTGGTGGTGAAATTGCAGGTTGTCCTTCTGGTATACCACGTACCTGAGATATTTTTCCTTTGTTTTTATTTCCGGGAAGATGTCCCCCGGTACCCGTTTTAGCACCCTGACCTCCTTTAAAGTGAAATGCCTGAACGTTGTTAAGTAGATCTTCCCTGTAACCAAATTTGGCACTGGCAAGTTCATAAAAATAACGTGAGTTTTCAGCCTGCTCCTCAGGTAACATACCGCCTTCTCCCGAACAAATACCAGTCCCTGCCAACTGTGCACCTCTGGACAGGGCAATTTTTGCTTCTTCTGACAACGATCCGAAACTCATATCAGAAATAAATAAAGGCATTTTTAAGGTTAATGGTTTTTTACATTCTGGTCCTATAACCAGTTCCGTTGCAACAGGATGATCTTCCATTAACGGCCTGGTAGCCATTTGTGCTACCATAATTTGCAAATCATCCCAATGAGGTAATTTATACCGTGGCACACCCATTGAGGTCATTCGTCCATGGTGTCCTATGACGCTGAGACCTTCATTGGCTAACTGATGAATAAACTCAACGGTGGGTTCTTCCTTTGTTGCCACCGCATCAGGTACACCAGATTTTTTTGACTCCAGGCCTGGGCCCATCTGACCAACCTGCTCAGCGGAAAATCTTTCATGTGTGCCGTCACAATAGGGCTGGTTGAGGCTGTGTTTGCATGCACATAAATATGCTTCGCCAGTTTCATCAGCCACAATTACCTTTGGTCTAAATTCGGTTCCAACATGTGAACCATCACAGAACGGCTGGCTTTTAGAACGGCCACAGGTACAAAAATGATACTCATCACCTTTTGAAAGGTTAACTTTTACAGGTTTATTATCTGCAATGACAGGGGTGGACATAAATATATCTCCTTAGTATTGTTTTTTATTGTCTTATACCTTCTAACGACAATATCATTTCTACATCTTTAGACTTTGGTCCCAAATTTTTTGTAATACCAAAATCAGCCATAGCGAATCGTGTTTTACCTTCAAATCCCTGACGGTATCCTCCCCAGGGATCGTTGCCTGCTCCTATAGATTCCACTTCAATTTCCACTGTTCTGGTAATACCATGTAATGTCAGCTCCCCTTTAAGCATTCCTTTACCCTCTTTATCAGCTGTAAAGCTGGTGCTAACAAACTTAGCTTCAGGATATTTTTTAACATCAAGAAAATCTTTACTTCGCAGGTGTTTATCACGTTCAGCATGATTTGAATCAATACTGGCGGTCTTAATAGTAACCTCAATGGATGCTTTTTCCGGAGCAGCTTCATCGTAATTAAACTTGCCGCTAAAATCGTTGAATCGACCATACAGCCAGCTATAGCCAAGATGTTGTACACGGAACTGTATAAACGCATGTGCACCTTTGGCATCAATGATGTATTCAGCGGCCATTAGTGCAGAGCTGCCCAATAACAATCCTGCAAAAAGTATAGAAGTAGTTAATATTGGTAATTTCATAAATGTTCTCCAAATCGTTAGAAAAACTTATTTTCCAAGAATACGTTTAAAAGTACGATCACGGTCAATAAAATGATGTTTAAGAGCGGCAGTTGCATGAAGCAATGCTAATCCGATTAATAATGATGCAAGCATCAAATGAATCCAGCCGGCCTGCTCTTCCTGCTCAGGAATTGAAGTAATACTTGCCGGAATGGAAAACCAGCCAAATACCTCTATAGAACGACCATCTGCTGTTGAAATAAGGTATCCGCTTAACATGATAGCCAGTAGCAATAAATAGAGTAGTGAATGGGTAAAATGTGCTAATCTGATTTCCATCGTTTTATGACTGAGTAATGCCGCGGGTGGTGGTGATAACCATCGCCAGAACAAACGAACAAGTACTACAAAGAACAGCAGGATACCAGTACTTTTGTGCAACCATGGTCCCTGTTTGTACCAGCTATTATAGTAATCAAGCTGAGTCATCCATAAACCGAGCCCAAAAAGTCCAAAAACAGACAGTGCAACCAGCCAGTGTAAAATTACAGCAATAAAACCATAATGCGTTTTATTATTTTTCCATTGCATCTTCATAATCCCCTGTTTATGACGTCTTTTTCAGACATGATCATGAACCAGACTGTTTGATTGAAAATCCTTTATTGCCTGACGGATCTCTTCACTAGTATTCATGACAAAAGGACCATGCTGTACGATGTTCTCATTTATAGGTTTACCGCTTACCAGGATAAATCGGGCTCCCTGATTAGACGCTATAAAATCAACTTTTAAAGTGTCTGTGCCGGATGCAACCAGTGTCTGTTCCGATAAAGCTTGTCCATTAAGTTGACCGGAACCTTGATAAACATACAAAAGACTGTTGTGCTGTGTAGAAAACAGATGTTTAAAATGCCGACCTGCATGAACCTGTACATCAAAATAGTAAACATGTGTAATATCATCGACTATAGGCGAAACTACATCACCCAGGGAACCGATAAGCACCTTGATGTTATAATCAGGTGTTGTAATAACAGGAAATGCATCCGACTGGTATTCCTGGTATTCAGGTGAATCCATCTTATTGGCTGCAGGTAGGTTAATCCACAATTGTATACCTCGCATCAATCCGTTTTTCCGCTCTGGCATTTCTGAATGAATAACACCACTGGCTGCTTTCATCCATTGTGCTCCACCGGGACCCAGGTTACCAGTATTACCCATACTGTCTCTGTGTTTCATATAACCATCAATCATATAGGTAAAGGTATTAAAACCCCGGTGTGGATGCGGTGGAAACCCGGCCATATATTCCTCTGGATTCTTACTGCTAATATGATCCAGTAATAAAAATGGATCATAATTGCGTAATGTCGGCGTTCCAATACTACGGTAAACCGCTACACCAGCACCATCAGTGGTTGCCATAGCGGGTATTATTCGTGTTCGATTGGTCAGTGTCATTTTAATATCCTCACATTACAGAGCAGCTTTAAACACCCTGTTGTTGCAGATATTATTCTTCTTGAGAAAAAAAGAATAAACAGCAATAATAGGAAATAATTGTTCTTATAAATGCAACAATAATGGAATAATATGGATCGCTTTGAAAACATGAATACCTTTATCCGGGTGGTTGAAGCCGGGAGTATCAGTGGTGCAGCAGATAAACTCTCAGTTGCCAAATCCGCTGTTAGTAGGCGTTTAAAAGAACTTGAAGAGCATCTTGGTGTAGAACTTTTTCATAGAACGACCCGAAGGATGAATCTGACTGATACGGGACGAGCTTTTTACCATCAGTCTGTACGAATAGTGGAAGATCTCATCGAAGCAGAACTAGCCACATCACAGGCTCATGGCACATTAAAAGGCAGTTTGAAGATAGCCTTACCATCCACTTTTGGAATCATGCATATGGGGCCGGCCATTAACGAATTTTTAAATCTTCACCCACAAATTGAATTTGATCTGGATTTTAATGATCGTGAAGTGGATTTAATGCAGGAAGGCTTTGACCTTGCAGTACGTATTGCAATATTACCTGATTCCAGCTTGATTGCACGCCGTTTAGCACCCATTAAGACAATTATATGTGCCAGTCCGGTTTATCTTGAACAAAAGGGTTTACCTCAATGTCCAGATGATTTAAGAACACATCAATGCCTGGTATATAACCTGCTACGTGATTATGAATACTGGAAATTTACAGATACTAATGGCCAGGAAATCAAAACAAAAATATACCCATACTTAAAAGCAAGCACGGGAGAGTTTCTTAAAGATGCGGCCGTACAAGGACTGGGAATTATCCAGAGCCCAACCTTTATTGTCTATAAGGAAATTGAACGTGGTACATTAGTACCATTATTACAGGATTATAAACTTCCAGAGATTAATGCTTACGCAATTTACCCCCCCACCCGTCATCTTTCTCAACGTGTCAGAGCTTTTGTTGATTTTCTCGTAAAGCGATTTGAAAATACTCCCTATTGGGACATATGTCTCAA
>JALVDE010000281.1 GCA_027009375.1 Gammaproteobacteria bacterium | reverse complement strand
GGTAAAAAGCTGTTTTCCTGGTTTGCCGGTATCGGTCTGGATGAAGCCCGGTTTCGTCAGCGGGTTTATATGTCAGCAGTCTGCCGCTGCTATCCCGGGAAAAAACCGCCCCGTAAGGGTAAAAAATCTCATGGTGACCGTTTACCGGAAGTCTATGAAATTGAGCAGTGTGCCCACTGGCTGAAGGCAGAAGCGGATATTTTAAAACCACAGCTGGTGATTCTGGTGGGTAAGCTGACTATTTCTCAGTTTATAACTATTAAAAAACTCGATGAAGTAATTGGACAGGTACACCGGATAAGCATTAACGGGCATCACTGCGATGCCATTCCTCTGCCCCACCCATCCGGCGCTTCCACCTGGACAGTAACTGAACCGGGTAAAACCCTTTTACAGCAGGCATTAAGGGAAATACAGTCACATAAAGCCTGGAAATATTTAATAAATGATAATTTGGAATGATGTAGAGTAACTGGTTACAGGTACTGTCAGATATACTCAACAAATCACCCTAAATTCATTAAAGAACAGCGGCTGGTTTGGGTATAGATTTTATTGGTAATTAACAGGCCCAGGCCGCTGATTAAAGTGACTGAAACCAGCGAAATAATCAGCCAGAGCCAGGGATGGGGTGCCCAGCTTATATTAAAGATCTGCTGATAAAGAATATAGCTTGCCGCCTCCGACAGAACAATCGCGATAACCGCACTGAGCAGGGCTATGACCGTAAATTCTGTCCACAGGCATTTTCTCAATTGCCGGGCACTGGCACCCAGAGTACGGATCACGGCATTTTCATAGAGCCTGCTTTCCAGAGTAGCCGACAGCGAGGAGGCCAGGATCAGCACACCGGCCGCTATAATAAATAAAAAGATCACTTCTATGGCCTGGGATATTTTATTAATAATAAACTGCACTTCTTTTAAGACTTCGTCCACTTCAATAATGGTCACGCCGGGAAACTGTGCCAGCATATCGTTTAACACAGGCTTGTTTTCTGCGTCCAGATAAAAACTGCCCATCCAGCTCATGGGGTATTGTTCCAGTACACCGGGAGAAAAAATAATATAGAAATTGGGTTCAAAGGAATCCCATTTGACCTTTCTAAAGGCAGTAACCACCCCCTGCACGGTCTGATCACCTATCTGAAAGCCCAGCCTGTCGCCCTTTTTAACGGCCAGGGCTTTGGCCAGACTCTGTTCTATGGAAATTTCCGGCTCAGTAAAGTCTGTCTGCAATACCTGTACGGCATAAGAACTTTTTTGACTCACGCTTAAATTAAGTTCCCGGTTAAGGGCATTATGGTTTCGTGAGGCTTTCGGTATTACGGTTTTTACCGGCTGCTGATTCAGACTGACCAGCCGCCCTCTGACCATGGGATAAAGTCCTTTGGTATGAATATGATGCTGCTGTAAAAACTGGTCAAAGGCTTTAGTCTCATAGCTCTGAATATTAATCACAAAATGATTGGGGGTCTGTTCGGGAAACTGCTGCTGCCATTTATCCAGTAATTCGGTTCTGAGCAGTACAATAATAGTCACCAGTGCAAAAATCAGGCTGAAGCTGGTGATCTGCAGTAAAGCACCCGGTCTGTGCCGTTTCAGATTCAGCAGGGTTAAACGGTTTATCCACTGATGCTTTTCGGTCTGCTTAATGACCTGATTTAATAATACAGCGGCAATAAAATACAGACAGAGTGCACCGGATAACAGGCTGACATAAAAGATCAGGGTCAGTTTTAAATTATCAGTATAGAACCATGAGATCAGCACCAGACCTGCCAGACCCAGAAAATAAAATAGTTTACCCTTCATTAGTCCGGCGGGCTCATTGTTCCTGATCAGGGACATGGGAGATATTTTTTTAATCTGCATCAGATTAGCCAGAGAGATGCTGAATAACAGAAGTAAACCACTTACAACCGACAGCAAAGCTGGCTTCATATAAAAGTCCGCTCCGGGCTGGCTGATTAAATCCTTAACCAGCAGTAAGATACTGCTGTACACCAGATAGCCGATAATAACTCCGGCCGCAGTGCTGAACAGGCCGGTCAGCAGAAGTTTACACATTTCTATCCATAACAGCTGATGTTCCCGACAGCCCAGACACAGCATAACAGCCTGGTTTTTATAATGGCTGCGTCCGTAACGCACGGTATTAATGGCAATGGCAATGGCTGAAAGAAATACGCTCAGGATAGCCGCCAGGGAAAGATAATCTCCGGCTTTCTGCAGACTGGTATTTACTGCACGGACATCTTCAACCCCGGCAATCAGGCTCTGGCTGTCCTGTAAACGGGGTTTCAGCCATTGTTTCCAGGCCGCCAGAGACGTTTTGTCACCGGAAAAGAAGTAAATATAATCAATACGGCTGCCAGCCTGCACGGTAGCGGTTTTTTGCAGATCCCTGAGGTTTATCAGCGCTGTTGGAGCTATACGCAGCAGGGAACTGGACTGTCCCGGCACTCGTAGTACCCGAGCAGCAGGCTGAAACAGTGCTTCTCCCAGCTCAACCCTGAAGGGTTCTGTCCCCTCCCCGCTCTCCCCACTTTGTGCTGCATTTAGCTGAAAGTAATCAAGCAGACGCTGATCCAGCCAGATAGTGCCAGCCGGCGGTGCTTTAACTGATTTTACTGCAGTACTCCCCAGGGGCTTTATTAACAACTCACCCTGTAACGGGAAGTTATCTGAAACCGCTTTTACCTGGGCCAGTTTAAAACGGTCATTGACCACCAGCATACTGGGAAATACCTGCATTTCGGCCTGCTGCAGATTCAGTTCTGCAGCCTTTTTCAACCAGCCGGTTTTAATAGCATGGGGTGATTTTAAAATCAGCTGCGCACCATTTAACTGGCTGGCATGATCCGTCATAGCGTCATTAATCTTGTGAATTAAAAAACCGATACTGCTCAGACTGGCGGTGGCGATGATCAGGGAAATAATAAGCAGGCGCAGTTCACCCTGGGCAAACTCACGGCGTAGAAACTTAACGGCCAGCTTAAGCGTATTAACCATACTTAAGCAGACTCATCTTTTATACCAGAGCTTATTTTTGAAACTGAATGAAAAGTCAGCTCAGAGATACATCCGTGATCCAGCCGGAACTGCCGCTGGCAGGCATCAGCCAGAGCCTGATCATGGGTCACCAGGATTAATGTGGCGGCCTGTTCACGATTCAGTTTAAACAGCAAATCAATAATCGTTTCCCCGCTGCTCTGATCCAGATTACCGGTAGGTTCATCCGCAAACAGAATATCCGGCTCAGAGGCAAAGGCCCGGGCAATTGCAACCCGTTGCTGTTCTCCACCGGACAGTTGTGAAGGTTTATGGGTATAGCGTTCCGACAGGCCGACCCGATCCAGTAAATGTTGCGCCTTTTGACAGGCGTTTTTCTGACCTTTAAGCTCCAGGGGCAGCATCACATTGTCCAGAGCATTAAGTGCCGGGATCAGATGAAATGACTGAAAGATAAAACCAATTCTGTCCTGTCTGAGTTTTGCACGCTGTTCCTCATTCAGATGATCGACTCTCTGGCCGTCAATTGTTACACTCCCTGAACTGGGACTGTCCAGACCGGCCAGCAGAGACAACAGGGTGGACTTACCTGAGCCGGAAGCACCGATAATAGCCACACTCTGGGCTTTTTCCACACTCATATTAATGTTATCCAGAATAAGCAGTTCACCATTGGGCGTGGCTACTTTTTTTGTTAAGCTGTTTACAACAAGCAAGATCGGCCTCACACTATTAAAATTAAACTAAATGAATACAAATACACACCGCATTCATAAATCATTTTTCTTTCTGACTGTCTTAATAACAATAAGTTTAGTTTTTATGACCATTAACAGTAATGCAGACCAGCCGGATAACTATAAAGATAACAACGGCCAACCGGTATTTTTAATTCTTGGAGACAGTCTAAGCGCCGGTTACGGTGTGGCCCGGGAAAAAAACTGGGTCAGCTTATTACAACAGCGCTTTAATAGCAAAAAACTTAATCTGCGTATAGTCAATGCCAGTATCAGCGGAGATACTACAGGTAATGGCCTGGTACGTCTGACTGCGGCACTGCACGAACACCAGCCGGCCTGGCTGCTGATTGAACTGGGGGCTAATGACGGTTTACGGGGACTGCCTTTAAGCCTGATCCGTTCCAACCTGAAAAAATTAATCCAGCTGGGACAGCAGAGTCAGGCAAAGGTGCTGTTAATGGCCATTCGGATCCCGCCCAATTACGGTAAAAAATATACTCAGAGGTTTAATGCCCTGTACACCGAGCTGGCACAGGAGACCGGAGTGACACTATTGCCGTTTATGCTGAATAATATTGCACTTCATCCAGAGTTAATGCAGGCGGATCGACTGCATCCGACAGAACAGGCACAGGAAATGATTATGGAAAATGTCTGGGAGGAAATTAAGGATATTATGACTGCCCCTTAACTTATTCGTATTATCCGGCAATAACTCGATTACGGCCCTGCTTTTTTGCCTGGTACAGAGCCTGATCAGCCCGTTTAATCATCTGCTCCAGGCTATCCTGTTCTGATGTTATTTCTGTAAGCCCAATACTGACTGTAATCTTATGACCATCCGGCTTCAATTGTGCTATCTGTTCACGGAGCTGTTCTGCTTTGTCCAGAGCATTCTGCAGCGGGCAGGCATCAAATAAAATGACAAATTCCTCCCCGCCAAAACGGGTGACAATATCTTCCATGCGTGAAAACTTTTTCAGTAAAGCACCAATTTCCTGCAGTACCCGATCGCCAAAGGGATGACCATAATTATCATTTGTTTTTTTAAAGTGGTCGATATCCAGAATTAACAGGCTGATACTGCTATGATGGCGTTGGGCATAGGCAATTTTTTTACTGGCAGTCTCCATAAGAAAGTGACGATTATAAAGCCCGGTTAACTGGTCATGAGTCGCCATTCTGGTTAACAGATCGCGCTGAATTTTCAGGGTAATATGAGTATCCACTCTGGCGGCAACAATAACCGGGCGGATAGGCTTGGTAATGTAATCCACGGCGCCGATATGCAGACCTTTTTCTTCATCTTCTTCCTGATCATTAGCCGTCACAAAAATGACCGGAATATCCTGCGTTAAAGTATCTTTTTTTAACTGTTTACAGACTTCAAAACCACTGATCCCCGGCATTTCTATATCCAGAAGAATTAAATCCGGTTGAGGTTCCTGCCTGGCCAGTTCCAGGCAGCGGTAACCATCTGTCGCGACTTTAATCCGGTATTTATCCTTAAGGACATCCGCCAGAGTCTGAATATTAGCGGGTACATCATCCACAATTAAGATATAGGGTTTATCAGCCATTCAGTCCTTATCTCCATGAGCACTTTTCTGACTATCCGCTACTGTTTCAGCTTCCTCTGACAGGCATGATAACAAATTATTCATTGTTTCCAGTGCATCCTGCATATTGAAATGCGTTATTTCATGGTAAAGTTTGTCCACAAGCGCCTGCTGTTGTTTATCACTTAAGGGGATTTTTAACGGTTCCAGTTCACTGCTGTCAATATACTCATCCTGCTGTAATTTTTCCAGTACCGGTTGCAGACGGGCTATTAACTGCTGATTATCCACTGAATCATTTTTGCCCTTTTGCTCCTGAAATACCTGTTGCTGTGGTTCCTGAGCTTGCTGCTCCTGCTGATACTGTGCCAGCTTGTCAGCAAGCTGCTGGTAGCGTTTATCCAGTTCCGGCAATTTCTGCTCCAGTACTGACCAGTCAGACTGTCTGGCATCAGCTTCCATTTCGGCACCCAGCTTCTGCAGGCTTAAACCACTCAAATTAGCTGCAACGCCTTTAATCGTATGGGCAGCAATACGGGCTTCATCCTGTTTCTGTTCAGCAATAGCCTGTTTTAATTCTGCTACCCTCTGCGGCATATCTTCCAGGAACAGTTCAATCAGGGGCAGAAGCCTTTTTGCCTTGCCATTAAAACGTTTTAAGGCTGCCTTTTTGTCCCAGTCAATAAGCGGCTCTTCATGACCAGCCTCAGATTTTTTTGATACCGCTGCATTATCTGGCATAGAAATGATGTTTTCAGGCCTTGGCCTCTCCTCAACAACAATCCATTTACACAGCATATTGAACAGTCG
The DNA here is from genome assembly GCA_027009375.1 of Gammaproteobacteria bacterium. GTDB lineage: Bacteria > Pseudomonadota > Gammaproteobacteria > GRL18 > GRL18 > JANELJ01. Next base: position 3,827 of record JALVDE010000281.1, on the reverse strand, counting down.
ATCAGAATCGATAGGTTTGCTCAGATAATCACTCATGCCGGACAACAGACACTTGTCTCTGTCACCTTCCATGGCATTGGCCGTCATGGCTATAATCGGTATGGAGTGATACCGATCACCAGCTTCTCCTGAACGGATTTTTCCAGTTGCCGCATAACCATCAAGTACCGGCATCTGACAATCCATCAATATTAAGTTAAAGGGCTGCTCTTCAGAACTGCTCAGAAGCTGTTCCAGTGCTTCCTGGCCATTATTGGCAATATCGGCTGACAGTCCAAGATTCTGCAATATACCTTTGGCCACCAGCTGATTCACCCGGTTATCCTCAACCAGAAGTATGCGGGTGTTTCCCGGGCATTTTTGTTCAGTTTCTTTTTCTTCAACCTGTTTTATCGCTTCTCCGGCTTCACTGTCTGTTGCTGTTGATGAAACCCTGTTCACGGCCTGAAGCCCCTTTATATAGTGTCGGGTTACAAGCGGACTGGCCTGTTCCAGCGCTTTACCATCATCACCGACAATGGCAAGGGTGTCAAACAGATCCTGAGTGGTAACCGGTTTAGGAAAATAAGCACTAAAACCCAGCTGTGCAAAGAATTTGGCATCACCGCGATCATTCATTGAGGTCATCATTACCAGCTTCATCGCTTTAAAGCGCGGATCGGCCTGTAATTTTCGACCCAGCTCTGCACCATCCATAACCGGCATCTGCATATCCAGCAGAGCTATGTCAAAAAACGGCTCATCCGTATTAGCCCTTTGTTCACACAGTTTTAAAGCACTTAAAGCATCTTCTGCTTCCTCAACACGGCTCCCCCAGTGTTCCAGCTGTGCCCGCAGTACTTTCCTGTTAATGGCATTATCATCAACAATTAATATATTTATGGTACTGACATCAAAATCCGGTATGACCATGGCGGAGTTTTTGCTGGCCTGCAGATAGAGATTAAATTCAAAACAACTGCCCTTGCTTTCTGTACTGCTGACAGTAACCTCTCCCCCCATAAGCTCTGTAATTTTTTGTACGATGGCCAGACCCAGTCCTGTACCACCATACTTTCTTGTGGTGGATGAGTCCACCTGGCTGAACGAATCAAACAGATAGGGAATTTTATCTGCAGGAATACCAATGCCGGTGTCAATAATTCTACAGATCATTTCAAGCTGACCGGGTTTATTCAGCTCTGGTGCGGGCTTCAGTTCCACCTGAATAATAATTTCCCCCTGTTCGGTAAACTTAATGGCATTACCCACAAGGTTGGTTAATATCTGGCGAATACGCCCCGGATCACCCAGTACCATTGAATACTCAACATAAGTCAGATCCAGCACCACTTCCAGATTTTTTTTCTGTGCCTGAACGGCTATTGACTCCGAAAAATCACCCAGCATGCTGCGCAAATCAAATTCAATTTCTTCCAGATCCAGTTTTCCGGCCTCAACTTTGGAAAAATCCAGAATATCATTAATCAGGTTTAACAAAGCATTAGCACTGTTTCTGGCCAGATTCAGATGATGCTGCTGCTCCTTGTTTAAATCTGATTTATCCAGCAGATCCAGCATGCCGATAACGCCGTTCATAGGTGTTCTAATTTCATGGCTCATGGTGGCCAGAAACTCACTTTTAATTCTGGCACTGACTTTGGCTTTTTCCAGTGCTTCTTTCAGATCCAGTGTCCGTTCCCTGACCTGTTCTTCCAGACTTTCAGCCAGTTCCTGGAGATCATGACGAGATTCATTAAGGTGTGCCAGCATAGTATTAAAGGATTTAGCCAGCATACCCAGCTCATCCTGGCGATCAAATACCGGAATATTAATATCTTCTTCACCAGCGGCAATACGGTTGGCGGCATCTGTTAAGGACTGTATTGGACGTAATAAAAAACCAGCCATAATCGCCATGGCAATACTTAAGATAACGACCAGCAGCATAACCCCAACCACCAGACGCTGACCAAATCCCTGTGCCTGCTGATCAATGACCGTATGTGAAGTCAGAGCCCCGACTATAAGATACTTATCCTCATCAAGGGGGTCATAATGCAGGTAACGCACAATTAAAGTGGAAGATATCTCTGGAAGATTAATGGCCAGGTAATCTTTATTACTGCTTTCATGATGCATCAGGGTAAAGTCCGGATAATCTTTTTTAAGTCCCGGCGCACCACCAAGGGCCATTGTAAAGCGTCGGTCTTTATCATTGTGAAAAAGATAATCACCGTGCTCATCGGCAATAATATAAGACACATCCTCAGGAGCCAGCAGAAATGGGCTGGAAATTTTGTCAAAATTGACATTAATAACCACTACGCCAAATACCTTGCCGTCCGGTGTGTACACCGGTGCTGCTGCCCGGATAACCGGCTGCATGGGAAAGACTATCCGCCCAAATTCCCGATTAAGTTCAACCTTGGAAATAAACTGTTCATCCGGACGCAAAAGCATGGTTTTACGAACATAGTCATACTGGCCTTTTTTCTGCAGCTTGTCTTCCTGTACATTAATAATTTCATTGCCGCTGCGTTCTATGCGCACAATTTCCAGGCCGTTATCGGCGACCCCGATATAGCGGATCTGCAGATATTCCGGCCGCTGTTCCAGCAAACTGACCAGTTCCAGTTCAATGCGTTTTTTCCATAAGGACTGGGTCATATTAAACTCATCATCATAACCGCCGCCCTGTACAGCCCGGTTATAACCGGCAACCGAATCGGAACGGGCAATACGCTGGGCATCAAAGCGCATCCGTTCGACATTTTCCTTTAATCCCAGAGTCAGTCTATGCAGCTCGCCGCTGATACGTTCCACACTCTGCTTACGCAACAGGGATGCTGCATCATGGTAACTGAACAGGGCCACGCCCAGAATACCAATACCGGCAATAATAAAGGCCATAAAGGCAAATTTTCTGGGCAGAGACCAGTTATGGGAGATAGGTATCAATGTACTTTCTCCCCCGGATGTTTTATATGCAGAAAAGTTTCCATGGCACGAATATTACCCTGAATAATCTGTAATACATGCCCTGGTGTTTTACCCACAACTTTTGGCGGGTACTCTGCCTGCTGATTAATACCCAGAAAAACCTTAAGCTTGGTAATTTCTGAAGCCACTACTCGGATCAGATTGTAAACTTCCGCCGGAGTAATATTATCTCCCGGTGGAATAGAGGTATCCTTTACCTTGAACATACCAGCCCTGCGCTCCATCTGCAGCACCAGCTGCAGGAGCTTTTTGACCCTGGGATAAACATTTTCCGGTCTGGTTGAACGATCCAGTTCAACATCAGCCCACAGGCTGTCAGGAACAGGCTCATCCAGGTAGTCCGCCAGAATATGAATTTCATTACGAATGAGTTCTGCCTCACGATACACGTAATCCGGGGTAAATACTCCGTGATCCAGCAGTGTATCCAGCAGCAGGGATATTTTCTGCATATTTAAAAACACATCAGCCGGAGTTTTATCCTCATATTCTTTAATATTATCTGCGGTTATCCAAAGTTGATGCGGTGCACCGGACTTCTGATACAGCACATCGAGTTCCTCATCCACCTGTAAAACCTGGTTAAAGACTTCCGTCGGGGTAATTTCACGCAGGGGATAACGTGACTCAACAATAGGACCCAGGTTATGCCGCAGTCGCAGCAGGTTTATTTTTTCGATAACCTCCAGGGTTTTTTCATAAACATGGGAAGGCTGCAGCCCGCTGATAAGCGTAGCCTTATTAGGTCGTGTTTTAACGCCGAGAAAATGGCGGTACTGAATCAGTTCTTTCAGAATATGTTCCGTAACCGAATAGACATCATTCGGTGTTTTCTTTAGTGCATT
>JALVDE010000280.1 GCA_027009375.1 Gammaproteobacteria bacterium | reverse complement strand
GCCCAGAGCCATTCTTTCTCAGCCGGCACTTAATCGAAAAGCCTGTGTTTACAGCGGTTACTGCGGTAGTTACGGCTGTGCCACCGGAGCCAAGGGCAGCTCCCGTGCGGCGCTTATTGATTCAGCTATGGCTACCGGGAATGTTGATCTGCGCCCTCATGCCATGGTGACTCATATTCACAGTGATACGCAGGGTAAGGTCTGTGCAGTGGAATATGTTGATAAAGAGGATAAAAAACACGCAGTAGATGCCAGACTTTATGTGGTGGCTGCTCAGGCCATAGAAACCAGTCGATTACTGCTTAATTCGACTGGCTCAAAACACCCTGACGGCCTGGGCAATAATACCGGCCAGGTAGGTAAAAACCTGATTTTTGCCGGCGGCGGAGCCGGATCCGGACGGCTGAGCTATGATAAATTTTCTGAACAGCAGGTCACTGAACTTAAAGAATTCGGCACTTTTGTCAATCGCTCTATTCAGGACTGGTATGAAATAACAGATAAAGATATGTTCAAAACCGATGCGCCTCAGAAAGGCGGTACCATTGATTTTGTACACCTGCACCCAAATCCTGTAGCCAGAGCCAGCCGTCAGACCCGCAGTAATGGTCAGATCCTCTGGGGCAAACCATTAAAAGATCGCTTAAAGGCACATTTCACCGGCGGCCGTTATCTTAAAGTGGAAGCCTTCTGTGACTGGCTGCCTACTGATAATTCTCACGTTTCACTGGATCCCCAGGTTAAGGACAAATGGGGCCTGCCGGTAGCAAAAATTAAAGTGGATGTGCATGTGCAGAATTTAAAAGTCGGCTGGTATCTGGCTAATAAGTCGGCTGACGTAATGCGTGAAATGGGAGCAGACAATGTGCTGGCCTTTGCATCAGGTGTGCCGCCCACCAATCTGGTGGCTGGCGGCTGTCGATTTGGTACCGATCCCACAAAATCGGTTCTTAATCCTGATTGTCAGGTACATGATGTTGAAAATTTATACGTAACAGATGGCAGCTTTATGCCAACCGGCGGCAGTGTCCCCCATACCTGGACTATCTACGCCAATGCATTCAGGGTGGCTGATAAACTGCTTGAACGTCTGGGAGGACAGAAAAAACAGGTTTAGCGTGGTCTGGGTCTTTGTACCGGTGGCCTGGCTGCAGGCGGTCTGTTATTAGGCGGCCTGCAGCCCGGGGGCTTGCCAACAGGCGGTCTTGTACCGGGTGGTCGGGGTCTTATAGGCGGACGACCATACGCAGGGATTGTCCAGTAAACGTCATAACCATTATTGTTATTGTCCTGAACCGGCGGAACATAAGAGTTTCTTGAGCGCTCCAGTTGCAATTCTCTTTCAGTCTGCAGGCGCATAGCACGTTCAGCTTCCAGTTTACGTTCCAGAGCGCGTTGACGGTCTTTCTCCTGATCTTTAACCATTATTTTTTCCAATTTTTTCTGCCGTTGTGCTTCCTCTTCTGGAGACAGTTTTTTTATTTTCTGAACACTCTTTAATTGTTTATCCGGTTTCACTTTATCCGTAAACACAGGTACACCGTCCTTGCTCTGGTACTCATAAATTTTCTGTACCTCTTCAGCAAAAAGACTGCCTGCCGATAACAGGCTTACAGGCAGGGATAAAAATAATAAAACAGGATAAAATTGCGTCATAAACTTATAATAATCCTAATAATTTGAAAAATAAACTACTAAATAGTCATCCTTTTGCTATCATTACAACTTAACCAAATTTTTCTCCAAGAGCTTATATGGCCGCTGAAAATAATCAACTTAAGCAGTTTATACAAAAATCAGACATTGCCGCCCTGCCCGTGCTGCACAATACGCTTCAGGTTTTAAAAGAAACTCTGGAAAAACCCAGTTTCAACTATCGTTATCTGGATACCATTTTACAGTACGATCCAGCCTGCATGATCAATCTGCTGGCTTATGCCAACCAGGAAATGGATGCAGATGATGATAACCAGATTAACCAGGTGGAACATGCCGCCATGTTTCTGGGAATGGACAGGCTGGAAAAATTCATTAATAAAATCACCTCTATTTACAGCATTAAAGACAGGGCTATTGCTAATAAAATTGTCCAATTGCAGTACCGTGGGGTTCATGCGGCCTTTCAGGCCAGAAACTTTTCCCGTATGCTGAATGTTTCTACAGAGGCTGAAGTCTATACCAGTACTCTAATTACACCACTTTCCGAGTTATTATGCTGGCATCTGGAGCCGGTAAAGGCTCAGAAAGTTGAATTATTAGTGCACAGAAAACAACAGCCTTATGAACAGGCCCAGCAGGAGATTTTTGGCTTTACTTATCATGAACTGGCCGAGTCCCTGACCCACCACTGGAAAATACCTAATCTGTTCCTGCAACGGCAGGAAATGGAGCAGCTGGAAGATGCCTCAAAACCGGTAAAATGCATGTATCTTGCAGAAAAATGCAGCATTATTGCAGAAAAAGGCTGGTATTTTGACGACATGTATGAACATATCAGGCTCTGTTCCCAGCAATTGCATTTCAGTGAAGCCCGCATTGCCCAGGAGCTGCATAAAACCGCCGTTGAACTGGCGCATGCAACGGCAGACTTTTTTCCTGTACAGAATGTATCCGCCCACCTGGCTCTGTTACCGGGAGAAGTTCCCTATACCCAGGTTATTGAAATTGAAGCCCCCAAACAAGACACTCAAAAGG
>JALVDE010000279.1 GCA_027009375.1 Gammaproteobacteria bacterium | reverse complement strand
ATCATCAAATGCCGTCAGTTTTAAACGGCCTTCAAGTAATAAAAACTTGTCTTTTGAGTCAGAGTTTAATTCCAGAATGACCTTACCTTTGGGTAGATTCAATACCTGAGTATTAACGGAAATATAGTCCAGTTGTTTGTCTGAAAGTGCATGAAACGGCTTAAAGAACCTCAGGCGTTTGGCATCAACCACTTCTGTTTCCATAATTATTTTATCTTCCCGTTTTTTATAAAATACCAGCGTCTACAAAATACCAGAGTCCATTGTTACAGGAATATTGCATATTTTAAACCTGTCCGCTGCAAAGTATAGTATTTTTCCGCCAATGGAACCACTTTCTGAAGTTTTCTAGCACTATTTTCTGCTTTTATTACACTTTTATTCTGTTGACCACCCAGTTTTAACAGTATTTATAAAGCAATGGGCTGACGGCGACTGCCCCAACGCCCAGGCTGAGGGTCAAACCGTCCATGCAAAGCTGTGCCGCAGTGCATACAATGACCATCAGCTGTTAAATTCCATTCACTTAATTCATACCAGTCCCGTCCAATCAGTTCCTGGCCGCAATGGTGACAGAATGTACTGCTGCTGAGTTTGTCATGTACATTACCGCTGTAAACATAATAAAAGCCATTCTTTTTAGCAATATCCCTGGCTCTTAACAGCGAATCCAGAGGGGTTGGCTCCAGGTCTGTCATCTTGTAGTCAGGATGAAAAGCAGTAAAATGCCAGGGAACTTCCGGCCCCAGATGTTCCATACCCCATTGCGTCATAGCTTCTATTTCGGCTTCAGAATCGTTTAAGCCCGGGATCAGCAGGGTAGTAATTTCAAACCAGACATCAGTATGATGGTAAAGATATTCCAGGGTATCCAGCACCGGCTGTAGATGGCTGCCCGTTTCTTTCTTATAAAATTCTTCTGTAAAAGCTTTTAGATCCACATTGGCAGCATCCATAACCGAAAAGAATTCTTCCCGAGGTTCATCACAGATATAACCAGCAGTTACAGCCACTGATTTAATACCCTTTTCCCGACAGGCATGCGCCACATCCAGAGCATATTCATGAAAGATAACCGGATCATTGTAAGTATAGGCCACGCTTTTACATTGATAATCCTGAGCGGCCTGGGCAATTTTCTCTGGTGAGGCAAAACTCATCATCTTATCCATTTCCCGTGATTTGGTGGTATCCCAGTTCTGGCAGAATTTACAGCCCAGGTTACAGCCTGCCGTACCAAAAGACAGCACGGCCGAACCGGGATAAAAATGATTCAGAGGTTTCTTTTCAATGGGATCAATACAGAAACCGCTGGAACGTCCGTAAGTGGTTAAAACCACTTCCCCATTATGATTGGCTCGTACATAACAGAAACCCCGCTGCCCCGGCTTTAAGGCACAATACCTGGGACAGAGATCACATTGTATCCGGGGTTCTTTTTTATGCTCATCTTTTTGCGCCTCAAGCTTATGCCAGTAGCGGGTAGCAACAGTAGTATCACCTTCAAATAAAATATCATTCGCCATAACGATCTCCCCCTCACTTTTCATACCGCTTTTTATCGCAGTCCTTAATAGTACACTTTATAAAACCGCTCTTTATAAAAAAGAGTTATGCCTATATATCTACTATATATAATACAGATGGGGGTAAAAACAGCAATGACAATATTTAATACCACACCAGCACATCGGCCACCTGCAGTAGCCGGTATGTTTTATCCTGGCCCCGCCAGCGAACTGGAGAAGTCAGTAGAACTTTATCTGCAACAGGCTCCTGTTGAACCACTGCCTAAACGGCCTAAAGCGATGATAGTGCCGCACGCGGGTTATATTTATTCCGCACCGGTAGCCGCCAGTGCTTATAAACAATTACAGCCTTTTGCCGATGAAATTTCCCAGGTGATCCTGTTGGGGCCTTCTCACAGGGTTCCTTTTACCGGCATTGCCAGCAGTTCTGCCGAAGCTTTTGATACACCCTTAGGCGCTATTCCACTAAACCGGAGCACCATTGACAGGATCAATCAGCTGCCGTTTGTTGTGCCATACGATGAAGCTCACCAGCAGGAACACAGCCTGGAAGTACAGTTGCCCTTTTTACAGAAAGTACTGTCTAATTTCACCCTGGTACCGCTGGTTATCGGCCAGGCCAGTGATGAACAGGTGGATCAGTTAATTGAATACCTGTGGGATGAACCGGGTACCCTGTTTCTAATCAGCTCGGATTTAAGCCATTACCTGGATTACGATACCGCAAGGCAATACGACTTTGCCACCATGAAGGCCATTGAACAGTTGGAACCACAGAAAATTCAATATGAACAGGCCTGCGGACGTACCGGCATTGCCGGGTTGTTACTGGCGGCTAAAAATCATCATTTAAAGGTTAAAACCCTGGATATTCGTAATTCAGGGGATACGGCGGGCAGTAAGGATCAGGTTGTGGGGTATGGGAGTTGGGTGTTTGTTTAAGAGCGAGCGTTCAGCGTTCAGCGTTCAGCGTTCAGCGTTCAGAAAGAGCATAGATAGAGAGGTGGGTGATGTTAAGTGATGGGGACAGGAAGGTTTTGAGGGAGGTGGCTCGGCGGTCGGTTTTGAGTGGGCTGGAGTTTCATCGGCCATTGGATGTGGATATCGGGGATTATTCTGAGAGTCTGCGGCAGGAGCGGGCTACGTTTGTGACTTTGAATATTAACGGTAATCTGCGCGGGTGTATTGGGACGCTGGAGGCTTATCGGCCGCTAGTGGTGGATATTGCGCATAATGCTTATGCGGCGGCATTTTCTGATCCGCGATTTCCTCCGGTGGGGCCGGCTGAATATGAGCAGCTGGATTATCATATTTCAGTACTCAGTGACACCAGCCCGATGCAGTTTGATTCTGAGGCTGATTTACTGCGTCAGATCCGTCCTGGTATTGACGGCCTGGTGCTTGAGGACAATGGCTATAGAGGTACCTTTCTGCCCTCAGTCTGGGAGCAGTTGCCGGAACGGGAAGCCTTTCTGGCTCATCTTAAGCAGAAAGCCGGTTTACCGGCCAGTTACTGGAGTGATACCTTAAAGGTCAGTCGCTATACGGTGGAAAGTTTTTAGTCCAGCTCCATTACGCCGTCCATTTCCACCCCGGCATTTTTAGGTAAAGAGGCCACACCAATGGCCGCACGGGCTGGATAGGGCTGGCTAAAATAACGGGCCATCACTTCATTAACCAGTGGGAAGTGGCTTAAATCCGTCAGGAAAATATTCAGTTTTACAATATCACTTAGATCGCCGCCGGCGGCTCTGGCCACTGCAGTCAGGTTTTCAAAAACCTGGACAATCTGTGCTTCCATATCACCTTCCACCATTTCCATGGATTCCGGTATCAATGGTATCTGTCCGGACAGGTACACGGTAGTGCCGACTTTAACGGCCTGTGAATAAGTGCCAATGGCCTGTGGGGCCTGATCAGTTGCAATAATTTCTTTTGCCAAGGGTTTCTCCTTTTTTTGAATTTTTAGAACTATTATTTAAACCTATAAAAACAATGACCGACCACCATCCACGGCAATGGTCTGACCGGAAATATAGTCGGCACTGGCCGCCAGAAACAGCACCGTGCGGGCAATGTCTTCGGCACTGCCCTTACGCTTTAAATAAGTGCGTGACACAATACGCTGTTTGGTGACTTCATCCATTTCCTGAGTCGGCCACATAATAGCACCGGGCGCCACCCCGTTAACCCGGACTTCCGGCCCCAGTTCAAAGGCCAGGGTTTTAACCAGCATACCCAGGCCGGCCTTGGCCATATTGTAAACGCTATGACCTTCCATGGGTCGTTCGGCATGGATGTCGACAATATTGATAATACAGCCCTGCTGCTTTTTCAGGTACGGTGCGGCGGCCTGGGACAGGAAAAACGGTGCTTTCATATTACTGCCCACCAGGTCATCCCAGTGCTGCTCAGTCACCTTGCCTATGGGGGTTGGGTAAAAGCTGGAAGCATTATTCACCAGCACATCCAGTCGTCCCCACTGTTCCAGAGCCTGTTTGATAATCACCGGCAGGCTGTCAATATCCAGTAAGTCCGCCTGGATCAGAATCACCGAGTTTTCCCGAACCGCATTAAGCTCTTCCTGCAGAGCCAGGGCCGGTTGCCTGGAATTGCGGTAATGTATCACCAGGTTAGCTCCGGCCGCATGTAAAAACCGGGCCGTCATAGCCCCGACTCTCTGTGCCCCGCCGGTGATCAGCACAACCTGTCCACTCAGGTCATTTTGCAGCATTTCTTGGCTAATTTGCATTCTGATTGACTCGGTTAATTTTCTAAAGTTCTGTTCAATTGGATATTAGCAGATAAGTACCGCATAATATAGCGCATTTAACTCGCCATAAAACCCTAAAATTTACATATTAACTGATTATGCCTACTGACCCACCCCGTTCCAGCAAGAAAGCCAGCGACATCTTTCCACAACCTTCTGCTGAAGCTATTACCCATAGTAATAAAGTAAAAGAACGGATTATTGCGGCCATCGAATCTGCCGGCGGTAAAATCAGTTTTGCGGATTATATGAACCTGGCCCTGTATGCGCCGGGACTGGGTTATTATAGTGCCGGGCTCAAAAAATTTGGCCGCCAGGGTGATTTTATTACGGCCCCGGAGATCTCTCCCCTGTTTTCCCGGTGTCTGGCCATTCAGTGCCGTCATATTATGCAGCAGAGCGGACTGAGTACTCTGCTGGAAGCCGGAGCCGGCTCCGGGATTATGGCTATTGATATTATGCAGGAACTGGAACGGCAGGACAGTCTGCCGGAGCAATACCTGATCCTGGAGCTTAGTGCCGAACTTCGGGATCGTCAGCAAAAAGCCATTGAGGATAACATACCTCACCTGGCCAGTCGTTTTAACTGGCTGGATCAATTGCCTGCCAGACCTTTTAACGGTATTGTTATTGCCAATGAGCTGCTTGATGCTTTGCCTGTTCATCTGCTCAGACTGTCCGGCACACAAAGTTTTGAGCGTTTTGTGGCACTGGATAATGAACAGCAGTTTATCTGGCAGGATCAAAGTATTGAGGATCACCGCCTGAATGCTATTGCTGATGAAGTTCGGGATATCCATCTGTCCATGCAGGCTCTTAATGATAAGCCGTGGCGGGATTATATTACCGAAGTGAATTTACTGGCCATGGACTGGATCAGCAGCATTGCCGATATTATGGAGCAGGGAGCGGTATTACTGGTGGACTACGGTTACACAGCCCGGGAATATTATCACCCACAGCGCTTTATGGGCACATTAATGTGCCATTATCAGCATCATCGTCATGATGATCCTTTTTATCTGCCGGGCATGCAGGATATTACTGCCCATGTTAATTTCAGTCACATTGCCCGCAGTGCCGAAGCCGCTGGTCTGGCACTTTGCGGTTTTACTACCCAGGCGCATTTTTTAATGGCCGGCGGCCTGGTGGAGCTGACCCGCGATCTGGATCCGGATGATGTAGTGCATTTTACCGAAACAGCCCGGCAGATTAAAATGCTGACCCTGCCTGAAGAAATGGGCGAACTGTTTAAAGTCATTTTACTTGCCAAAGGGAAACCGCTATCATTACCGGCATTTCAATTTCAGGATTTCAGTCAGCGGCTGTAAGAATAAGGTAATACATGGATACTTTTCAAATTGTGGTACTGGCTCTGGTTCAGGGACTGACCGAGTTTTTACCGATTTCCAGTTCTGCTCATCTTATTCTGGTACCCAAATTGTTCGGCTGGCAGGATCAGGGGCTGGCCATTGATGTAGCCGCTCATTTTGGTACTCTGCTGGCCATTTTATGGTATTTCCGCCGGGATCTGCATCCTCTGTATTCAGACTGGAGCCGCTCTATTCGTCTGCGTAAAACCACTGGAGACTCGGTACTGGCCTGGGGTGTTCTTATTGGTACCCTGCCTGCTGCATTTTTCGGTTATTTTCTGGACGATTATAGTGAACAACTGCGCAACCCCTTAATTATCGCCTCTACCACGCTGATATTTGGTGCACTATTATGGTATGCCGATGCTTCTGCACAAAACAAATTACGCCAGATGCAGAAACTGGATGCCGGAGCGCAACAGAAAAGCGAACATCAGCTTGATCTTAAAATGATCCTATTTATTGGTTTTGCTCAGGCCGTTGCGCTTATCCCCGGCACTTCCCGTTCCGGTATTACCATTACCGCCGGTTTATTAATGGGCATGAGCCGCAAGGCTGCTGCACGCTTTTCGTTTTTATTATCTATTCCCATTATCCTGGCGGCCAGCCTGCTGAAAACACTGGATTTAAGTGCTTCCCCGATACATATTGACTGGTTCGATGTAATATTAGTAACCACCCTGTCAGCCGTCAGCGCTTATCTGTGTATTTATTACTTTATCCGCCTGCTGGACAGTGTCGGCATGATACCGTTTATTATCTACCGTTTCTTCCTCGGTGCGGTACTGCTCTGGGTCTTTTTATAAAGAACATGCATTATCGACGTCTCTGGTTATTACTGGGCTGGCTATATGTATTACTGGTGTTATATGGTTCTTTAAGCCGGGTACCTGATATTGACATGCCGTTTGACAATACCGATAAACTGATCCATTTTTTAATGTATTTTATTCTGGCCGGCTGGTTTGTCCAGCTATACAGCCGCCGATCTCAACATATAGTTATTTTGGGCAGTGCTATTTTACTGGGTATAATTATTGAGTTTTTACAGGGACTGACCGCTTACCGAAGTTTTGATATGCTGGATGCCCTGGCAAATAGTATTGGCGCCCTAAGCGCTTTTTTACTGGCGGGCACTTCACTGGCATTACTGCTGAAACGTTTTGATAACTGGCTTTATCAGCGGAGAAACCATTAAAAGAACTGTAACAATACTTCGTTATGGGGTTACCACGCACAAGCATGAGTACCCGGTAAAACCTGTCGTAACTCTCGTGCTTATTGTTATTTCTGTTGCCGTAATTGCCTGACTGCTGCTATACGTTTAAGCCGGAGCTGCTCAGCAATTTCCGGTCCTTTATAACCCTGCTCAACTATCGCTTTTGGACTGACCTGCGCAGCAGCCTGGAAAAAACTTCTGAACAGCCGGGTTTTATCATCCGGCAAATCCTCATAACCTGAACGTCCTCTGGAGTCTGCTTCACAGGCCAGTAAAAACTGTTCAAAGCGTTCCGGACGTCGAAAAGCATCCAGTCGGGATAATAAATCCACAATAGTAGAGGGTTTCAGTTCTTCTATGCGATGGTAATTTAAATGAAACTCGGTCACCAACAGGGCCAGGGCACGAAACTCATTAGGTACTTTTAAGCGCTGACAGAGCTGTTCCACCAGCGGTACGCCTCTGGCTTCATGGGCAATGTGCTTAGGCCATTGCTCCCTGGGCGTTGTGCCCTTGCCCAGATCATGCACCAGCGCAGCAAATCGTACCGTCGCCTTATCAGACAAACGCTCGGCCTGTTCCAGCACCATCATGGTATGAATACCAGTATCAATTTCCGGATGCCATTGTTTTGACTGAGGCACTCCAAACAGGCGATCCACTTCCGGAAACAGTCGCGCCAGGGCACCACACTGGCGCAGTACTTCAAAAAAGATTCTGGGATGATGATCAGTAAGGGCTTTTTCCACTTCCTGCCAGACCCGTTCCGCAACCAGTGCCTCCATTTCATCATGATCCACCAGGCACTGCATCATGGCCATGGTTTCATCGGCAATGGTAAAGCCATAATCCGCATAACGGGCCGCAAAACGAGCCACCCGTAATACCCGTAACGGGTCTTCCACAAAGGAGGGAGAAACATGGCGTAAAACCCGGTCTTTAATATCCTGCACCCCATGATAAGGATCGTATAAATTGCCCTGCTCATCTTCTGCAATAGCATTAATGGTTAAGTCACGGCGGATCAGATCTTCTTCCAGGGTAACATCTTTATCAGCATGAAAAGCAAAGCCATGGTAGCCTTTGCCGGTTTTACGCTCAGTACGGGCCAGGGCATATTCTTCGTGGGTATCAGGATGCAGGAAGACTGGGAAATCCTTGCCTACAGGCGTAAAGCCAAGCTCGAGCATCTCATCCACTGAGGCACCCACGACCACATAATCGTGATCCACAACTTTACGTTTTAATAATTTATCCCGGACGGCACCGCCCACTTTATAGATTTGCATTATTTTTTATTCAGGATCCGCTTAATATTGGCTGTGATCCTATGTGAAACTGGCTGGAATTTCTATAAAAACAGAAATTATTCGTTGAGTTTCACTCAAGCGCAGGCATCCTGGCTACGACATATAGGAATCATCCGGCCTTTCTTACGCGGGCAGGATGCCCGCGCACCCGGGGTATGAGAATCAGGTAATATCATTAAGATCGAACTAACGTCCAGCCTTTCTTCTCAATTCCTCCATCTGCCCGGCAAAGTCTCCACCAGCCAGATATAAAGGTACAACACTGTCCAGACTGTGCAGTGACAGGTCTAATACTTCTGCAGCCTGGTTATCCTGACAGATACTGTCCAGTTTCATACTGTTAAAATTATCCCGGGTAATAGGAGAACCGGGAATTAAGTTCATAATGGCCACCAATGGACTGGAAAAGAAGCGGTTCAGCGGAACAATGATACTTTTACTGCCCATCTGTTTAGCCGTGTACTGCACCAGTTCTTTCAGAGTATAGACTTCCGGCCCGCATAACTCATAATTTTTACCATAGGTTTCAGGTTTATGAATACTGTTTATAAACGCATCGACAACATCACCCACATAAACCGGTGCAAAACGGGTTGCGGCACTGGTCAGGGGAAATACCGGTAACAGGTTCAACAGGGAGGCAAACATATTAAAAAAGTTATCACCGGGGCCGAAAATAACCGAAGGAGCAAAACTGGTGACCTGCAGACCTTCAGTAGCCAGTACCAGTTTCTGTGCTTTTCCCTTGGTACGTAAATACTCACTTGGACCGTTTTCATCGGCATTCAGGGCACTCATATGCAGCAGGCGGGGTGTTTCTACAGAGCGGGCCGCTTCCGCGATTCTTTGCGTCACTTCAACATGCGCTTTTTCAAAGGTATTAACACCCTGTGGATTTAGAATACCGGCCAGGTTTATAACCACATCGTAGCCGTCCAGCTGACGCTCAAGTATTTTTTTTCCAAAAAAATCAATGCTGATCAGTTTAACTGACGGCAGAGTGAGCAAGTGCCTGTGGCGTTCGGGGTGACGGGTAATAACTTTTACGCTGTGACCCAGCGTCACCAGTTTATTAATCAGATGGGTTCCAACAAACCCCGTGCCTCCAATGATACAGATATTCACTGTCTTAACCCTCTCCAGTTCAAGCTTCCCATCGGCTCATTTGTAGTTAAAATAACCACAGGAAACTTACATATATTTATTAGTAATTACTTATATTGTAATACTTTTTTAACAAAATTATCAATCAGTTATTACCCTAAGGGAAGGCTTTTGATTACAATAGCAGTACTTAACAGCTTATCGGATTGCTATGCAAACTATTTTATTCAGCCTTTCCCGCTTCCCTCGAATTGAGTTTGGTGCCGGAAAAATTCAGTTGTTACCGGAAAAAATTGCTTTATACGGCCAGCGTGTACTGATTATTACCGGACAGCACTCCTTTTACGGCTCTCCCGCCTGGAAAGAACTGACCGTACAACTGGAAAGTTCAGCCATACAGTGGTATCACAGCCGTATTTCCGGTGAACCCTCACCTGAATATATTGACCGTACCGTACAGAAATTCCATAAGCAGAATATTAACTGTGTCGTGGCCATTGGCGGCGGCAGCGCCCTGGATGCCGGTAAAGCTATTAGCGGTCTGCTGATAACGGGCGATTCAGTGATGAATTATCTGGAAGGGGTGGGTGCCGGTAAAACCTATAGCGGCCCGGCAGTCCCCTTTATCGCTCTGCCCACCACTGCCGGTACCGGCAGTGAGGCCACCAAAAATGCGGTA
>JALVDE010000278.1 GCA_027009375.1 Gammaproteobacteria bacterium | reverse complement strand
TTGTTCATAGTTCTGGGTCCTGGTAATTGAGCGTTCAGCGTTCAGCGTTCAGCGTTCAGCGTTCAGCGTTCAGCGTTCAGCGTTCAGCGTTCAGCGAAAAGTTTAAATTCTCTTTTTTTCAGTCAAGCAAAACATCAAAATATTTTGTACTAACTTAAAGATAAATGATATTGCTCTGGCTCTTTCTGAACGCTGAACGCTCAGCGCTGAACGCTATTATTCCTAAACGCATCAATCACCATCATAACCGCTCCAATACTAATAGCAGTATCGGCAATATTAAACGCCGGCCAGTGGATGGTTTTCGTGTCGCTTTGATAGTAAAAATCTAGAAAGTCCACTACATAGCCTAAGGTCAGGCGGTCCCACAGGTTGCCTAAGGCGCCGCCGAGTATCAGGGATAGGGCAATGGCCAGCCAGCGTTCGTGGGGCTGCAATTTTTTCAGCCAGAAAAAAATAATGGTACTGACCACTATGGCCACCAGGGCGAAAAACCAGCGCTGCCAGCCTGATTCTGTAGCGAGAAAACTGAAGGCTGCGCCGCTGTTGTGGGCCAGGGTCAGATTAAACCAGCCGGGGATCACCGGCAGGACTTCATATAACTGGAAATAATGACTGGCGGCGGATTTGCTGCCCAGATCCAGGATAATAACCAAAGCTGTCAGCCAGAGCCACTTCAGCCCGGTTCCCCGGGTACTTCCCGGATCAGGCATAATGTCTGACTTCACCCTCTCCGGCCACATTTTCTACACAGCGACCGCATAGTTCCGGATGCTCAGCATCTGTGCCCACATCTTCACGGTGATGCCAGCAGCGGACACATTTAGGGTGTTCCGAGGCTTTGACCAGCAGTGCCAGACCGCTGACATCTTCTGCATTTACAGAATCGGCTGGCTTATCAGCCAGTTTATGCAGTCGGGCATAGGAGGTGATCAGGACAAAACGCAGTTCATCTTGCAGTTTTTCCAGAGTTGCCAGCAGCTCATCATCACAATACAGATCCACTTCGGCATCCAGAGAAGAACCAATGGTTTTATCCACTCGCAGTTTTTCCATTTCCTTACTGCAGGCGACCCGTACAGCCAGCACTTTTTGCCAGAAGGCATCGTCCATTTCATCCTGAATTTCTGGCGGGAAGGCATACCAGCTTTCAAAAAATACCGATTCGTCCCGTTCACCGGGGATAAAGCCCCAGAGCTCTTCCGCAGTAAAACTGAGAATAGGCGCAATCCAGCGGGTCATGGCTTCTACAATATGATACAGCGCTGTCTGTGCAGAACGCCGGGCAATACTGTCTGGCTGGGTGGTGTACTGACGGTCTTTAATCACATCCAGGTAAAAAGCCCCCAGATCCATGGCGCAGAAGTTATGCACTTTCTGGTACACCTGGTGGAAATCGTACTGCTCATAAGCACCAATAATTTCCTGCTGTAAAAATTCGGCCTTGACCACAATCCAGCGATCCAGCGGCAGCATTTGCTCAACATTCAGACAGTTTTGAGCCGGATCAAAGCCGTCCATATTAGCCAGCATAAAACGGGCGGTATTACGGATACGGCGATAGGCATCGGCGGTCCGTTTTAAAATCTCATCCGAAACACTCACTTCCCCGGTATAGTCGGTAGAAGATACCCATAAGCGCAGAATATCCGCCCCCAGGGTTTTCATGATTTTCTGCGGTGCAACCACATTGCCTTTGGATTTGGACATTTTCTTGCCCTGGGCATCTACCACAAAGCCATGAGTCAGCACTTCCTTATAGGGCGCCACATCATTGACCGCTACGGAGCTGAGTAAAGAGGACTGGAACCAGCCGCGATGCTGATCCGAGCCTTCCAGGTACAGATCTGCCGGAAACTGCAGTTCTTCCCGCTGTTTAATGACACAGGCATGGGTAACACCGGAGTCAAACCAGACATCCAGGGTGTCGCTTACTTTGGTATAGTTCTGTGCATCATCACCCAGTAATTCTTTGGGCTCCAGTTCAAACCAGGCATCAATGCCTTCCTGTTCAACTTTTTGCGCCACTTTTTCAATGAGCGCCTGGGTGTCCGGATGCAGTTCCTGAGTTTCATTATGCACAAACAGGGCAATGGGTACGCCCCAGGTACGCTGCCGGGAAATACACCAGTCGGGCCGGTTTTCAAGCATGCCCTCAATACGTGCCTGTCCCCACTCGGGCAGCCAGGTGGTGTGTTTGACCGCATCCAGAGCCAGCTTGCGCAGACCGTTTTGATCCATGCTGATAAACCATTGCGGAGTGGCCCGGAAAATAATGGGTGTCTTATGGCGCCAGCAGTGAGGATAACTGTGGAACAGATCTTCCTGATGCAGTAAAGCGCCCTTTTCCTTAAGCACATCCAGTACCAGTGGATTCGCCTTGAATACATGCTGGCCTTCAAATAACGGCGTACCGCTGACAAAACAGCCATTAGGCCCCACCGGATTATCCACTTCCAGGTTATACTTCATACCTACAACATAGTCTTCCTGACCATGCCCCGGAGCGGTATGCACTGCCCCGGTACCGGAATCAGCTGTTACATGATCACCCAGAATCACAGGCACCTGGCGGTCATAGAAAGGATGCTGCAATAACTGATTTTCCAGTTGATAGCCCTTACAGCGCCCTACCACTTCTGACTGTTCTGCCCCGTATCGCTGCAGTGCAGATTGATACAGGTCTTCCGCCAGGATCA
>JALVDE010000277.1 GCA_027009375.1 Gammaproteobacteria bacterium | reverse complement strand
AACCCCCCGGGTGTTATCAGATCGCGGTTTAATGCTTGGTGGTGAATATCGCTATTTAAGTGAAAATCATTCCGGTGAAGTGTATGCCGAATGGTTAAATGACCGTTCTTATGATGACCGCAGAGACACCGCAGAAATTATTCAGAGAGAGGGTGTTAATAACAACCCGATTATTAACGGTAAGCAGAAACCCAAAGATATTTCTAAAAACCGCGGAGCCTTCAGCTTACAGCAACGGGCCAACTGGGGTAACGGCTGGTCCGGAAATGTTGATTACAACTATGTGACTGACCGTTATTACCTGGAAGACTTCGGTAATAATCTGAGAGATAAGAGTGTCACACATTTGCTACGCGAAGGTCTGGTACGTTATAACGGTGATGTCTTTAATTTTATGGCCAGAGCTCAGGGTTATCAGGAATTACGTGCCGCCAATCATACCTATAGTCGCCTGCCGCAAATTACCTTATCTGCTGACGATGACTATACGACCTATGGTGTCGATTTAAGAGCCGGGTTTAATTCCGAGTTTGTTACCTTTGCACAAAACTGGGAAGATCCTTATGACAATTTGCCTGATACTGAGCGAGTTGAAGGCAGTCGTTTTCATATAAGCCCTAATATCAGTCTGCCGTTCAGGAATTCCTATAGTTTTATTACGCCTAAAATCAGCCTGGATATGGTGACCTATAAACTGGATAATGAAGATCAGGATGTAACATATTTTGGCTCCACCAGCGACACTACTAAAACATTACTGGATGATGACAGCCCTTCCAGAGTAGCACCGATATTTAGTCTGGACAGCGGTTTGTATTTTGACCGCGACTTGACCCTGTTTAATCTGCCCATGCAGCAGACTCTGGAACCCCGCCTGTATTATTTATATGTACCGGAAAGGGATCAGAGTGATATCCCGATTTTTGATACCTCCCTGTCAACCTTCAGCTTTAATCAGCTATTCAGAGAAAATCGTTTTAATGGCTTTGATCGTTTAGGGGATGCCAATCAGCTTACCGCTGCCGTCACCAGTCGACTGATGGATAGTGATACCGGTACAGAACGTTTAACAGCATCGATTGGCCAGATTTATTATTTTGAAGATCGCAATGTCAGTCTTTATTATGATCAAAATGGCAATCCCTTAAGAACAAACGCTCAGGAAGACAGGGATACCAATTCAAGTTCAGCTATAGCGTCTGAAATAACCAGCCGTTTTGCCCGTAACTGGTATACCTCCTATTCGCTCCTTTATGATCCTAATAATAGTGGCCGTACCGATGAAAGCCGTTATCGTCTGCAGTACAAATCCGACCGATACCATATTGCTAACCTGGATTATTCCTATCGTGCTCAGGATTATGAACAAATAGAGGCCTCCACTTACTGGAAAATTCTTCCTCAGTGGCGGGCTCTTGCACACTGGTATTACTCGTTATACGACTGGCAGGCCAGCCTGACAAACAATGAACGAGACAGCTATACCCTGGATGCCAAAGTGGGTGTTGAATATGACAGCTGCTGTTATGCCCTGCGTTTAGTAGTAGGCCGTGATCAAAGAGATTATTATGCCGATTCCAATAACTACGTCATGATGCAGATTCAGTTTAAAGGACTGGGTAGCGTTGGTCAGTCTATTGGCGGCGGCGGCAATCTGGTTGATGATATTCCCGGCTTTGTTGACTGGAGCAATTAGTTGACTGGAATCAATAGGATAAATAAATGTTATTTACAGCAAGACCTCATATAAATACGACTAATAAAAAGGCACTTCTGCTTACTTTTCTCAGCCTGCTATTATTCAGCCTGAGCATTGTCCCGGCTGTGGCTGAAGATATTGTGCCGCTGGATAATATTGTTGCCGTTGTTAATGATGATGTCATTACTCAGCTTGAACTAAAACATGAATTCCGCGATGTCGTCAGGAACCTGAAGAAAAAAGGCGCTAAACTGCCGCCTGCCAATGTACTGGGCAAACAGGTACTGGAGCGCATGATCCTGGATCGTATTCAGCTTGATCTGGCACGTCGTACCGGCATTAAAGTGGATGATACCACCTTAAACCGTGCCATTACCCGTATTGCGGCGCAAAATAATATGTCCATCAGTGAATTCCGCGAACAGCTGGCAGCCCAGGGCATAGACTTCAGACGTTTTCAGGATGAAATTAAAAAACAGATCATTTTAAAGCGCCTGCTGCAGCGTAATGTTATCAACAAGGTGACCGTCAGTGATCAGGAAATTAAAAACTTTCTGTTTAATATTGACAAGCAGGGCGGCCTGGAACAGGCCTATCACCTTAAACATATTCTGATTGCCACCCCGGAAGGCGCATCACCGGCAGTCATTCAGCAGGCTGAGAAGAAAGCCGAAAAAGTGGTTAAGGAACTGCGTTCCGGCAAAGACTTTTCTGAAATGGCCTTATCCATATCCGATGGCCAGAATGCCCTTGAAGGCGGTGACCTGGGCTGGCGTAAAGCCGGTGAACTGCCCTCTATTTTTACTGAAGTAGTCAGTAAAATGAAAAAAGGTGAAATATCCAATCCCATCCGCAGTCCCAGCGGCTTTCATATTATCGAGCTTGTGGATGCCAAAGGCGGCCGTTCCCATGTTATCACCCAGACCCATGCCCGTCATATTCTGATTAAACCCAGTATTATTGATGACAATGAGCGGGTTGTAGAACAACTGAAACAGATCCGCAAGCGCATAATTAATGGTGAAGACTTTGCCACTATGGCCAAGGCCTATTCTGAGGATACATCATCTGCCGCCAAAGGCGGTGATCTGGGCTGGTTCAAGGAAGGTACCATGGTACCTGAATTTGAAGCGGCCCTGAATCAACTGGAACCCGGTGAAATCAGCGATGTTATCCGCACCAGTTTCGGCTACCATATTATTGAAGTGCTGGGTCGGCGCACCCATGATGATGCCGACGAAATGCTCAAGGAAAAAGCACGGGAAATTCTTACTCAGCGCAAAATTGCCGAGCAGAAAGAAGCCTTTTATCGCCGTATCCGTGACGAAGCTTATGTTGAAATCCGCCTGGACAACGGCTGATGCCGCTGGCACGACTGGCCCTGACACCCGGTGAACCCGCCGGGATCGGTCCCGAACTCTGTATACAGTACGCTCAGCTGCCCCATGATTTTCAGCTCATTGCCCTGGCGGATCCGGCGCTTTTAGAACAAAGAGCCCAACAGCTGAACCTGCCTGTTAAACTCATTGAATATCAGAAACAGAGCGCCCCATCCGGCTCCGGGCGACTCTATTACCAGACCACCGAACTCATTAAACCCTCTGAATGCGGCATACTCAACCCGGATAATGCCGCCTATGTCCTCAAAACCCTGGACGAAGCCGTTACCGGCTGTCTTAACAGCCATTTTGATGCCCTGATCACCGGTCCTGTCCATAAAGGTATTATCAATGAAGCAGGTATCCCCTTTACCGGGCATACCGAATACCTGGCCGATAAAACCAGCACTGAAAAAGTGGTCATGATGCTGGCCACTGAAGAAATGAAGGTGGCTCTGGCCACTACCCATCTGCCGCTAAAAGATGTCGCTCAGGCCATTACCCGCGACAGTCTGATTCAGGTATTAAGCATTTTGAACCATGACATGCAGACAAAGTTCGGGATCAGCAGGCCCCATATTCTGGTGTGCGGTCTTAACCCCCATGCCGGGGAAGACGGTCACCTGGGCTCCGAGGAGCTGGACACCATTATTCCAGTACTGCAACAGCTTAATGACCGTGGCATGAACCTGACCGGGCCATTACCTGCCGATACCCTGTTTGCCAGGAAGAATCTGCAACAGGCCGATGCTGTACTGGCCATGTATCACGATCAGGGCCTGCCGGTACTCAAATACCAGGGCTTTGGACGGGCCGTCAATATCACCCTGGGCCTACCCATTATCCGCACTTCCGTCGATCACGGCACCGCCCTGGAACTGGCCGGCACCGGCCAGGCCGATACCGGCAGTCTGCATTATGCTATTCAGGTTGCTTTACAAATGACAAGCGCCAACAACCAGCCCCTTTAAAGAAGATAAATGAGTAAGCCATTGAAACATAAAGCCAGAAAAAGATTCGGGCAGAATTTTCTGCATGATCAGAATATTATTGAGCGGATTATCAGTCATATTAATCCGACTGCAACTCAGCATCTTGTGGAAATCGGACCGGGTAAAGGGGCTTTAACGGAACGCCTGGTGCAGCAGGCGGGCAGGCTGGATGTGATTGAGCTGGATCGGGATCTGATACCGCTGCTGGAACAGCGCTTTGCATCTTTTGACCATTTTAATATTCACAGTGCAGATGCGCTTAAGTTTGATTTTTCCCGTTTGGTGGCAATAAAAGCAGCGGCATCAGAAAATGACCGCCTGAGGCTGGTGGGCAACCTGCCCTATAATATTTCCACCCCGCTGATTTTTCATCTGCTGGATAGTATTGACCTGATTGAAGATATGCATTTTATGCTGCAGAAAGAGGTGGTGGAACGCCTGACCGCAGCGGCGGGTTCCAAAGCCTATGGCCGACTGAGTATTCTGGTACAGTATTTATGTCAGGCTCAACTTTTATTTATTGTACCACCTGGGGCCTTTAATCCGCCGCCCAAAGTGGATTCGGCTATTGTACAGTTAACACCCAGACGCAATTTTAATTCTGCACCGAAGTTGCAGTATGGCAGTGTGGAGGATCTGGCTTTAATTGCCAGAGAGGCTTTTGCTCAGCGCAGAAAAACGCTGCGTAATAATTTAAAAAAGATTCTTTCTGCAGAACAGATTAATGCCTGCGGGATTGATCCGGGACGACGAGCAGAAACCCTGACGATCAGTGAATTCGTTGCCCTTGCGGATCAATTTGCACAAGCTGGCGGCCTTGCTGCCACTGAGGATTAGCAGGCTCTGCGGAAGAGTATATTTTGCCCTGTGCCGATGCTGCCCGTTCTGCAACAGAATTAAACTTTAATAACGGCGGCTGTACTTGAGAAAACACCACAAAATGACTTAAGATAACGCCACTGACCACCAGCACGGCCAGCATCATCAGAGGATCAATTTTCTTTTTCATGTATCTATAGCCTTATGCTTCTTTCATTAGCCCAAACAGCCCAATAACAACTTTTTAATCAGTCAGTTAAATGCCATTCGAACAAATCAGTTTAACTTTTACCTGTATCTTAACTTTAGAATAATACATAACTTTAAAAAGTCCATTTATTTAGCTGAATTTTTTATAAAAAAAGCCAAAAATATGTTTTTTTGTCTAACCGAACACATTTCAGAGTTGCAGACACTTCTGCAACGCTATCAGCTTGAAATCAACACCATAGCTGAACAGCAGAAAATTCCCGGCAGCTGGTTCGGTGAACCTGAAGCCGGTATTATCCAGAACCGGCTTTATGTCCGCTCCGACACCCCGGTACATTCTGCTCTGCATGAGTCCTGTCATTATATCTGCATGGACCAGGCCAGACGTGATCAGCTGCATACCGATGCGGCAGGCGGGTATGATGAAGAAAACGGAGTCTGTTATCTGCAGATTCTACTGACCGATTACCTGCCTTTTATGAACCGGACTCAAATGATGGCAGATATGGATGACTGGGGCTACACCTTCCGACTGGGTTCAGCACAGCGCTGGTTTGAAGAAGATGCCGAAGATGCCCGCCTGTGGTTACAGAAGCATGGTTTGATTGATAATGTCGGCAAACCGACCTGGAGACTACGCCAATAACGGAAAATAAAAAAGTGTGTATAAATAAGCCTGGCCTTCTGGCTTGATTTTGCCGTATTCCATACTAGGCTAGAAGTATCAGGCATCTAATTTATCTGGAGTAACTATGCGCTTTGATTCAATTCATAATTATTATGAAACCCTGGTAGTCAGGGAACTCATTCAGACCTTTGTGCAGGACATTAAAAACATGGATGAAGACTATCTGCAGGATATTGCCTGTGTGGCTCTGAATATGCTGCCGGCCCGTTATGTCAGACATGATGTGGATATGGCCTTCTTTTTAACCACCCAGGAACGGGCTGATATGGATAAAGCCGTTAAGGAAGCCGTGCAGAAAGCCAAGGCCCATGTTGATAAACAGGAATCTGATAACAGACCGAATACCTTTTCACAATAATATTTAACGCCGACCCACAGGGTAAAACAACAAATTACCGTGAGCCTGAGAATAAAACAGAGTATAATGGGCGGTTCATTACCCGTTAGTATTAACAGCCTGAGAGATAACCATGCCCCAGAATTCGGATAAATACAATATTGCCATCGATGTCGATGTTCAGTATATCGAAGAACAATCGGCCCCCGGTGAGGAGCGCTATGTATTTTCCTATACTATTAATATTCTTAACAAGGGCACAGAAGCCGCCCAGTTAATCTCCCGTCACTGGATAATTACTAATGCCGAAGGCCAGACCCAGGAAGTTAAAGGTCCCGGTGTGGTGGGAGAACATCCTTATTTAAAGCCCGGTGAAGATTTCACCTATACCTCAGGCACCATTATTGATACCCCGGTTGGCAGTATGCAGGGCAGCTACCAGATGAAAGCCGGTGACGGGCGGATGTTTGATGCAGAAATCCATCCATTCACTCTTGCCAAGCCCAGCTTTCTCCATTAAACCACTGATTTTATTGATCAATTTTCAACACACTGGTTTCAGGTATGAATTTAAGCCTATAAAAGCTATACTGTAAGAAACAGCATCCATTCATTTAAGCCATTATGATGACAAATATCTTAAACCGAACAGGCCAGCTTATTATCAGTATCTTTGCCATACTGATCACCGCATTATCCTTTGTTCTGCTTAGCTTACAGATCCTGTTTATCAGCCTGGTCTGGATGGTTCTAAGCTTCCTGCAGCA
This sequence comes from Gammaproteobacteria bacterium, assembly GCA_027009375.1. Taxonomy (GTDB): domain Bacteria; phylum Pseudomonadota; class Gammaproteobacteria; order GRL18; family GRL18; genus JANELJ01. The sequence goes on along the minus strand of JALVDE010000277.1, from coordinate 3,103 downwards.
TCTGAACAGCAAACTGACTCACTACAGTCTTGAGCGCTAATACAGTCTTGAACGCTAAAGCAGTCCTGAACGCAAAAAATAGAGCCTTGAACGTAAAATTCCAGCCGTTATCACTTTAACCCGGATATTATTATAAAACGTCATGTACATTCTTGATCGTTATCTTATAAAAACTGTACTCGGCTCCACCTTCCTGTTCCTGTTTATTATTCTGGCTTTATACGGATTTATTGCCCTGGCAGACGCCTTTAAATATGTCGGCAAGGGCAATTTTGGCATCAGTGATGCCTTTTACTATACGGCCATGACCATGCCCAGACGCCTGTATCAGCTGATGCCGTTTTCTGTGTTGCTGGGTGCCATGATGGGGCTTGGCGCCTTAAACAGCAATAGTGAACTGGTGGCTATTCGTGCTGCCGGTGTGGCCACCGGACGAATTGTTTTCTCCACCATGAAAGCAGCTGTGTTACTGGGCCTGTTTATGTTCGGCATTGGAGAGTACGTGGTACCGGTTACAGAAAGCATCGCCCAGAATCACTGGACCGTTAAAACCCATGGTGCTACCAGTGTTATTAGTGATGATGCCGTGTGGGTAAAAGACCAGAAAACCTTTACCAAAATTCATTCCATTACGGCCGACAACTCTTTTGGTAAGGTCAGTATTTATACCTTTAATGATGATAACACACTCAAAGTGAGCACCCTGGCTCAGAGTGCTCACTACAATGGTAAAGACTGGATTTTAAAAAATATCAGACAGAGTTTTATCAGTGATGAAAAGGTAGTCACTAACACTCTTAAACAGGCACGCTGGCCAACCTTGCTGGATCTGGAACTGGTGGATGTTATTATTACCAAACTGGAGTTCCTGTCTGCTTCCGGTATTTACCGTTATGCTAATTACCTGGACAGCAATAATCTGGACAGTAGTCAGTACTGGCTGATTTTCTGGAGTAAACTGATTTCACCACTGTCCATTGCCGCCATGCTGCTCATTGCGGTGCCCTTTGTGTTTAATACCTCCCGCACCAACAATGCCGGTAACCGACTGATGATCGGTGTGCTGATTGGTGTCAGTTTTACAATTGCCAATAAAATTGCTGCCCAGTTTGGCCTGGTATATAACTTCAGCCCCATTTTCAGTGCCTCTGTTGTCACCCTGCTGACCCTGGTAACCGCCTCTTTGTTGATCAGGCGCATGCTCTAACATACCAGTCAAAATGTTCTGGAATACCCTGTAGATGCAGTGCTATGGATATTCGCAGTAAGTTCAACGGATTAATTTAGGTTAAAGCCAGACATTTTAACAAGCGCATCACACTATTAAACTATTTAATAAAATACTAATTAACTATTTAAAAAAAACCGACTATAATAATGGGTTGTATTGGTTGTTATTAAGCAGCCATAAAAACCTGAATACAATAGTAACTATTCAGTATAGTAAACAAATACCACCGGCATTCTGAAAGGATAATTTTGAAACACCTCATCAGCAGTTTATTACTGTGTTTTGTTCTAATCAGCCAGTCGCTTGCAGGCAGTTATTATAAAAATAATGACTGGCGTGATCTGCCGTTTGTAGAAATGATGGCGGCCATGATCAGGGCAATGAATGATATTATGGGTGGCGGCGGTAATAATTATTACTCAAGTCTGTACGGTATGCCTTATTCACCCGGTTTTATGCCGGGGATGGGCAATAATCTCTATGCAATGAATAATTTCCCAATGGCTTCAAACCTGCCGGTCAATAATTTTACTAACAGCTTCAGTGATAATTTTCCCACCGGGCAGAATACCAGCAGCAGTAATTACAATAACACATACAATAGCAAGGGCAGTTTCTGGGATCTGAACAGTAAAAATACCGCATCCGGCACCCCGCAGACAGGTAATTATCAGCAGCAGAATAGTAATAATATGAATGGGATCTGGCAGTCTCAGACGGGTAATGTGATTGCCATTTACAATAATAACCGGTTTATCTGGTCTGATGGCAACACACGTAATATTGCCGGGCGGTTACTGGTTAAAAATAATATACTCTATGCCTATATTCCAGCCAATAAAACCACCCTGCAGTTTCAGTTTTACCGTGAACCCAATAAATTTATTGTAAAAGACAGAAATGCCAGGGTATATATCTTCAAAAGAATTCATTAAAATTTTACTGAATTCTTTTTACTGAATCACTCCTGTTAATTACAGACCGGCTTTTTTCACCGTCCGGCTAACCGTGCTGTAGTGTACCCCAAAATGGGTACCGATTTGATCCAGGGTATAGTTTCCAGTCTCATAGGCTTTAACCATAGCCACCTTAATATTTTTAAAGCGTTTGCCAAAATCCGTTAAGGGTTTTACTTTTTTAGACTTTCTCTGTCTGGCTCTGTCCATAATTTTTCCAGTATCCAGCTGCTTTTTCCATTTATTAATAAAGGCATCACTGCCCAGCAGGATCTGTGCCTTTACCTGTACCATCAGGTCAAAATCCTTATCGGTATTTTCAAGTGCTTTTTGCAGGGCAGCACGAGCACGTTTGGGCTGTTTGCCAAAATGGGACAGAACTTCATCCACCTTAAGCCATTGTGGTGCTTCGGTTATACCCATGGTTGCCTGGTAACTGCTCCACTTCCATTTGTCCAGCTTGCGTGCCTTACGTTTGAGCAATGGCATCAGCAGCACATATTTAAGGACATCCTCAAATGAATGTTTAGCTTCAACCAGTATGGCCTTAAAGCGACCATGAAAAATATTCCCGGTAGTTTCATATTTGGCATTATAGCGCTGAGTATAGACACCGTTTAACTGTCTCATGCCTCTGGAGAGATTAGGCTTAGGGGTTTTTATAAACAACTGGTATGAGTCAGGCATAAGATTATAGGCAAAAACTTCCCAGTGCATACGTTTGACCACATCCTGCAATATTGACAGGAACTCCTGACGATCTTTAGTGTCTTTAAAAACCGTCTCACCCGGGGCAGCTTTTGAAGAAATAAAATAATATGCGCCTGAATACTCTATTCGTACTGGCCTTGCCATAACTACACCTTTTAACCTTTATCTTTCAATACTTATTATCCTAAAAAATCAGTTAAACCTA
>JALVDE010000276.1 GCA_027009375.1 Gammaproteobacteria bacterium | reverse complement strand
CATGCTGATGGTGGTGTATGGTGTTTTATCTTTTCCTTCTGCAAAGTCAGGAGCTGGAGGTGTGCCGGTTTTTATGCTTTTATGGTGATTGAAAATAACCTGATAGTTATCTGCTTCAATACCCGGTAGCAGTGCATAGCCGTATTTATCCAGACTCCCCTGCCGGATAATGGTGTTATCGCAGATGATTTTATAGGGAATGCCGGAAACAGTGTTGTTATCATTATCCACCAGTAAAACAGCCAGCCATTGCTGTTCGGTTTTTTTGACTGACGGAGGTTCTGGTTCTGAAGGGATGTGTTCAAAGGCCTGTACCTGGGGTTTTAACTGTTTATATTGTTCTATTACCCTTCGCTGCAGAGCTTTATAACCCGGATAATCCTTATCCGCTTCCTGGGGGGATTCAGGGTCAAGGGCGCTGGCACCGCTGCCTGAGCCGGGACTGCCGCCGGCATTGATGCGGATGGTAGCACCGTTAAAGCCGATACCGCCGGCACCGGTCTGCATGACACTGCCCCCGGCGTTCATGGTCAGGCTGTTGCCGGCATCAAAGACCAGTTTGCTGCCGGCTTTTATGTGGATTTCATTACCGGCTTCAACATACAGGTCTTTACCAATACGGGTATGGATGCTGTCACCGGCCTGACGGTGCAGTGCTTTGCCGGTTTCGCTGATGTGGTGGCCGTCCACCTGTATGTTCAGGTTATTGTTTATCTGTTCAAAACGGTCTTTTTCCACCACCAGATGACGGTCACGGCCAATGTGTTCACGCCGGTCGTGTTTGACCCGGTTGTCCAGGTCTTTTTCAGCAAAGACGGCCAGTTGTTCCTGACCTTTTTTGTCTTCTATGCGAATTTCATTGTAGCCCTTGCCGCCTTTGGAGCTGTTGGTTTTGGTGGTAGTGCGGGTTTTGTGTTCGGGCAGTTTGTAGGGCGGGCGGTTGCGGCCATTGTACAGGGAGCCGACGACAATGGGCTGGTCGGGGTCACCGTTAATAAAACTGACCAGTACTTCATGGCCAATGCGGGGAATGTGGATTTTACCCCACTGGTTGCCGGCCCAGCTCTGGCTGACCGGCAGCCAGCAGGAACTGTGTTCATCGTTCTGGCCTTCTCTGTCCCAGGGGAACTGGACTTTGATGCGCCCGTATTTGTCGGTATGGATTTCTTCACCTTCAGGGCCGGTCACAAAAACGCCGTCCTGATAGTCCAGTTGGGGTTTGGGGGTTAAAGGCAGTGGTTTGTAGGTGACAGAATCAGGGATAAGGTGGGCATGGTTGTGGTAGTGAAAGCCGCCGCCACTGCCGCTGTATTGTTCCAGAGCACCGTCCTGTTTAATGGTAAAGGTCATATTGTGGATAAGATAGCGCTGGTTAAAGTCGGCTCTGGGGTGGTTAATCAGGCTGAAGCGCCAGCCCGGTTCCAGTTGGATAACATCACTGCGGGTGTCTGCAAAATGACTACAGGCTTTATAAGCCTGCAGGCTCTGGTCGATAAAGTGCTGGCCGGTATCGGCATTGTCAAAGCTTAGGTGTTCATGAAAGCTGTAGTGTTCCAGATTGGGGCTGGCATCGATTGACTGGGACTGCTCCAGCATCTGACGCGGGCGGGTAATGTCAAAACCAATGTGGCTGGCTCGGTCAAAACCGATACGGGAGCCCAGGGAAAACCGCTCACAGGTGGCGTACTGGGGTTCCAGGCCGTTGCGGGGGCGCAGCTCCACCCGGCTGTCCTGTTCGGTCTGTATTTTGGGTAAGGCTTCGTTGCTATCGGCAAAGACCAGTAAGTGTTTGTCGCTCTGGTGTTCAAAGTGGTAGTGGATACCGTGGCGTTCCAGCAGACGGCTGATAAAGGTCAGGTCGCTTTCGTTAAACTGGACGGTGTAGTTCAGGGGCTTATAGCGCTCTTTTAAACGAAAGCGGTATTCCTGTTCGGTCATACCGGCTTCCTTAAGCAGGGTGGTAACTATGTCGATGACACTCTTTTGCTGAAATATCCGGCAGTTGGTACGGTAGTTCATAAACCACAGTTTGGGTACCAGGGTAATAGTGTACTGATAAGACTGTCCCAGTTCTCCGTCCATAGAGGCATCGCTGATAATGCCGTGAAAGTAACGGGATTCATTTTTATAGTAAAAGTTTATAACGGCCGCCTGACGGATAAGGTTTTTTAGTTTCAGGTTGGGTATGGGGCAGATAAAACGGGCGGTGAGTTCATAAGGCGCTGACATGGCCTGCTGGCCGCTCAGTTCGAATATGCGGGTTTCTTCTGGGCAATTACTGATGTCCAGGGTCAGACGCTGAGTGTTGCCGGAGGTAACCGGGGCCGTGCTTGACATGGTGATATCCTTATCGTGGTCTGTTATGGGGTTCAGAGTTGATTCATCATCCGGGTGATTCAACGGGGATTATTTTAACGTAAAGCTAAGATGGATATCAATCGGGTTTGGAAAAAACACCAAAATACTGTTCCAGCTGCTCTTTAGTTAATAAAAACACCCCATGTCCGCCGTGCTCAAATTCCAGCCAGTAAAACGGGATATCCGGATAACGTTCCTGCAGGGCATATTCACTATTACCTACTTCGACAATTAGAATCCCCTCTGGATAAAGGTGTTCTGCTGCCTGCTCAAGCATGGGTATAACCAGATCCAGACCATCTTCACCGGCGGCCAGACCCAGTTCCGGTTCGGCATGATATTCG
>JALVDE010000275.1 GCA_027009375.1 Gammaproteobacteria bacterium | reverse complement strand
CCAGATTCTGTTCAGAAAATAAGCGTTCAATGGCCAGGCGGGTACCGGAACCGGGTTCACGTACCAGAAAACGTTCATTGAGCAGTTGTTCCAGACTGATATTTTTGCATTTTGTCAGAGGGTGGCCAATATTGGCAACCACCACCAGTTCATTATCAATAAACGGATAGGCTTCCACCTCCAGACCTTCCGGAACCTGCCCCATAATTAAAATATCGTCTTCGTTAGCCTGCAGGCGTTCCAGAACCCTGGAACGGTTAGTCACCTTTAAGGCGGGCAGAACATCGGGGTACTGATGTATAAAAACACCCAGTAAATGGGGCATAAAATATTTTGATGTGGTTATGGCTGCAATTTTTAAGGGGCCTTTTACCACGCCTTCCAGTTCCGCTGCCGTTTCTCCCAGTTCCACCATACTGCCCAGCACTTTCTGTGCAGAAAGATACACCTCCTGACCAAAAGAAGTGGTATGCAGATGGGTGCCTACTTTCTCAAGCAGTGGGTAACCTATTGTATCACTAAGTTTTTTTACCTGCATGGAAACGGTCGGCTGAGTCAGATGCAGCTCCTCTGCGGCTCTGGTATAGCCGCCCAGGCGAACCACCGCTTCAAAGATCTGCAACTGTCTTAGTGTTACATGGCGGATTAAATTTTTGGCCAGTGAATATGTCATAGAGGATTGCCTATGTGTTTTATAGAAATTATCGATTTCACTTTATACATTGCCTGCAACATAATTTCAACCAACGGAAACTTTGAAGGCTTTTAACCGCCGTTCAAAGTGACTCATTTAAAACAAATATTAAACACATTGGTTTAACCACAGGAGAACAAAATGGCCAAGACCTATGACGCGGGTGTAAAAGAATACCGCGAAACGTACTGGATGCCTGAATACACCCCGAAAGACACTGATATTCTGGCGTGTTTTAAGGTAACCCCTCAGGACGGTGTTCCGCGTGAAGAAGTCGCTGCTGCGGTAGCTGCAGAATCTTCCACCGGTACCTGGACAACGGTATGGACCGATCTGTTAACGGATCTGGACTACTACAAGGGCCGTGCTTATGCAATTGAAGACGTACCCGGTGATGACACCTGCTTCTACGCCTTTATTGCTTACCCTATTGACCTGTTTGAAGAAGGCTCTGTTGTTAACGTAATGACTTCTCTGGTCGGTAACGTATTCGGCTTTAAAGCTCTGCGTGCCCTGCGTCTGGAAGACATTCGTTTCCCACTGGCTTATGTTATGACCTGTAACGGACCACCTCAGGGTATTCAGTTAGAGCGTGACATCCTGAATAAATACGGCCGTCCTTTACTGGGTTGTACCATTAAGCCCAAGCTGGGTCTGTCTGCCAAGAACTACGGTCGTGCCTGTTATGAAGGACTGCGCGGTGGTCTGGACTTTACCAAGGATGATGAAAATGTGAACTCACAGCCGTTTATGCGCTGGAGAGCCCGTTTTGACTTTGTAATGGAAGCCATCCAGAAAGCAGAAGCAGAAACCGGCGAACGTAAAGGCCACTATCTGAATGTTACGGCACCAACTTCTGATGAAATGATGCGTCGTGCGGAATACGCCAAGGAAATTGGTGCTCCAATTATTATGCACGACTATATTACCGGCGGTTGGGCGGCTAACACTCAATTAGCACAATGGTGTCAGGAAAACGGTATGCTGCTGCACATTCACCGTGCTATGCACGCGGTACTTGACCGTAACCCGCACCACGGTATCCACTTCCGTGTACTGACCAAGATCCTGCGTCTGTCCGGTGGTGACCATCTGCACTCCGGTACCGTTGTCGGTAAGCTGGAAGGTGACCGTGAAGCCACCCTGGGCTGGATTGATCTGATGCGTGATTCCTATATTAAAGAAGACCGTTCCCGCGGTATTTTCTTTGACCAGGACTGGGGCGCAATGCCTGGTGTATTACCGGTTGCATCCGGTGGTATTCATGTATGGCACATGCCTGCTCTGGTCAGCATCTTTGGTGATGATTCTGTACTGCAGTTTGGCGGCGGTACACTGGGTCACCCATGGGGTAATGCAGCGGGTGCTGCGGCTAACCGTGTTGCCGTTGAAGCTTGTGTAGAAGCACGCAATATGGGTCGTGAACTTGAGAAAGAAGGTAAAGACATCCTGACTAACGCTGCCAGGCACAGTCCTGAACTGGCGGCGGCTATGGAAACCTGGAAAGAGATCAAGTTTGAATTTGATACCGTTGATAAACTCGACGTTTCTCACAAGTAATTTAAAACGTAATTAAGGAGCATTAACAATGCAAGATTATCAATCCAGCTTGAGTGATACCTCAAGCCGCAAATTTGAAACTTTTTCATATTTGCCCGAGTTTACACCAGAACAGACCCGCGCACAGATTGAATATATCGTGAGCAAGGGCTGGAACCCTGGTATTGAACACACTGAACCAGAAAATGCCGGAGGACATTACTGGTACATGTGGAAACTGCCTATGTTCGGTGAAACTGATGTAGACGTTATTTTAAAAGAAGTTGAAGCCTGTCATGCCGCACATCCAAACAACCATGTGCGTCTGTTAGGATTCGACAACTTTGCACAGTCTGCCGGTGCGGCCATGGTTATTTACCGTGGCAAGATGGATTAATATCCATAGCACTGAAAGGTAGTTGTAATAAATAAGCTGTTCTGCCTGCGCCCTTGTCCGTTTCCAGTTTAGTGGG
>JALVDE010000274.1 GCA_027009375.1 Gammaproteobacteria bacterium | reverse complement strand
CAGGAAGGTCTTAAAATTGTCAGTGAAAAAAAACCCGATGTGGTACTGCTGGATATGCGCATGCCGGATATGGATGGGATAGCAGTATTAAAAAGTTTGCGGGAAAATGGTGAAACCATGCCCATTGCCATTCTGACCACAGTGGATGATGAACGGGAGCTGATTGAAGCCCTGCAATGTGGTGCCCAGGGCTTTTTACTTAAAGGTATGCAGCCGGATGAACTGGTCGCCGCCCTGCAGGATATTCATGAAGGAAAAACCGTAGTCGCACCGGATCTTACCCCTATTCTGGCCAAGGTAGTACAGGGTCATGTACCCCCGGCACCGGAACCCAGCCCTTTTTCTGAGCTGACCCCAAGGGAAACCGAAATCCTGTTTTTACTGGCCGAAGGACAGAGTAACAAGGTGATTGCCCGAAATCTTGATATTTCCGACGGCACGGTCAAGCTGCATGTAAAGGCCATTTTACGCAAACTGAATATCCATTCCCGAGTTGAAGCAGCGGTTATGGCGGTGCAGCATGGCCTGTTAAAAAAATCAGACTCCTGACACTAATTTTGAAAAGGTAAGCCTTATGACTGCTATGACATTTAATCAACTGTTAAAAAATGCTCAGAAAGAAGTAAAGGAAATGTTTCCCTGGGATGTCGAAGAGCTACTGGAAAACAAAGAGGAACTGATGATTCTGGATGTTCGTGAGCCTTATGAATACCGTAATATGCGAATTAAGGATGCCCTCAATATTCCAAGGGGCGTACTGGAAACAGCCTGTGAATGGGGTTATGACGAAACCTGTCCGGAACTGGTTCGAGCCAGGGATAAAAAAATTCTGGTGGTCTGTCGTTCCGGAAACCGCAGTTTACTTGCCGCCCAGGTCATGCAGCTGATGGGTTATCAGGATGTCTATTCTCTTAAAACCGGCTTAAAGGGCTGGAATGAGTATGATCTGCCGCTATACAATGATGATGGAGAAGTGGATCTGGAAACCGCTGAAGCCTATCATATTCCCCGGGTCAGTGATGATCAGCTGGGCCCCTAGTATTTCAGATAACTGCCCGAACAGCCATTAAATCCCCCTTTGTTTGGCCCCTGCTCCATTAACTGGACAGGGGCTAAATAGTTTTGCTATGTAGTAAAACCCTTATAGATATTAGAATATAACGATGTTATTATTCTTTCCAATAACCCTATAAAAACATAAAGTATTATGAGCTTTCTATACCTGACATTACGATACCTTGTCGCTTCTGGTTTACTGTTATTTGTGCAAATCAGCCTTGCTGCAGAACACGAACAGTCTGAACTTAGCCCGTCACTAAGCCAGCCTGAACAAAGCAATGATATCCTGACTCTGGATATTGAGCAGTTAATGAACATGGAAGTGACCTCGGTCAGTAAAAAAGCACAGACCTTATCTGACAGTGCAGCGGCTGTTTTTGTGATCACCCCGGAAGATATTCGTCAAAGCGGTGTCACCAGTATTCCTGAAGCACTGAGAATGGCACCGGGTATTGAGGTCGCCCGTATTGATACTAACAAATGGGCTATTTCCAGCCGGGGATTTAACGGACGTTTCGCCAATAAGCTGCTGGTTATGATAGACGGTCGTACCGTCTATACTCCGGCCTTTTCCGGAGTATACTGGGATGTACAGGATACCCTGCTGGAAGATATTGAACGCATAGAAGTCATCCGTGGTCCCGGTGCGGCGCTATGGGGTTCCAATGCCGTTAACGGTGTCATTAATATTATCACTAAAAACACTATTGATACCCAGGGAACACTGATCAGCGCCGGCGGCGGCACCCATGAACGGGCTTTTGGTTCCATCCGTTACGGCACACAACTGGATCCGGATACCTTTGGCAGGATTTATTTTAAAGGCAATAAGCGCAGTAATTATGATTTAAAAGGCGGCGGCAGTGCGGATGATGACTGGACTTCCTACCAGAGCGGCGGCAGGCTGGACAGACAGTTAAATGACCAGAATCACCTGACTGTACAGGGTGATCTTTATCAGAATAAAAACAGTGAATTTTCAGAACTGGCTTACCTGAGTCCACCCAGCCTGGGCTACTCCGATCAGAGCACCCGCTCTAAAGGTGCTAATATTCTGACTCGCTGGGAACACACCGAATCCCTGACTTCCAGTTATAGGCTGCAGGCCTACTATGATTATACCAACAGAGATGAAGCCTATGCCGATATTACCCATCAAACCCTGGACATAGAATTTCAGCACCGTTTCAGTCTCCTCAACAATCATGACATTATCTGGGGTACCGGTTATCGTTATATCTGGGCTGATTTTGATATGGTGGAAGGTTCCTATGTTGAGGATAATGACAATGAGCGCCTGTACAACCTGTTTATCCAGGATGAAATTACCTTAGTCGATAATACACTCTGGTTAACCCTGGGATCCAAATTTGAACACAATGAGTACACCAACTGGGAAATACAGCCTACCGCGCGTATATTCTGGAATATTAATCCCAGACATAAGTTGTGGTCGTCCATTTCCAGAGCCAACCGTATACCATCGCGTTTTGAATACGATTCATCCCTGGTTTTCCCTTCTCCAGGTGGATTCCCGGTCTTTAAACTCCAGGGCAACAAGAATATTAAATCAGAAGAAGTCACTTCCTATGAAATAGGTTATCGGGTCATACCCAGTTCTTCGGTATCCATTGATACCACTGTTTACTACAGC
>JALVDE010000273.1 GCA_027009375.1 Gammaproteobacteria bacterium | reverse complement strand
GATACAGCCGGCCGTCAATATTTTCCCAGCCCAGGGTTTTAAAACCAACATTACCGGTCTGACCGGGAAAATTTTCCGGAGGATCAGCCATATTGGGCTTATCAGCCAGATATAACATGGCTCGAACAGGAAAATTTTCAGGTATCTGCAAATCAACATCAAGATTACCCTTAGACGTTGTAACGCTAAAATGAGTATCTTCAATCGTATTAAACGTCTGTTTAAGTTTCGTGTCGATGCCGTCAATGGGGATAGCTGTTCCGAGTTTCGGACTGTAAACAGACATATGCCCGGATTGTTCAGGATTCCAGTCCATGGTAGTAATGGTTTTAAGGTTGCTGAAGAAAAAAGAAATTTTAAAAGGAATATCAATGATGGTATCCATAATAAAACCATCCTGAGTCATTATGTAATCAATAAGCAGTGCCGGGGTTTTCAGTTTCCAGAATACCTTAATACGGTTTTCAGTCCGCCGTATCACTCTTAAGGGTCCCTGTTTAACGGCAGTCAGAACCGAAGAATAATCATCCTGGGTACGTTGAAATTTCAGACCCAAAAAACGACCCTTATGACGTATTTTCATCATATCGCTTAAATCATCCGACCAATGTCCATTATCAAGTTTCCAGTGAAACTCATCCACCAGAAAGGGGTTTAGCTCAGAAAAACCAATTTTGAAATTATCAGTAGCAACCACATCATCTGTTTTATTGTAATTTAGATATTTCTTTTTTTCGGCAGGCTCTGATGGTTTACTGGAATCTATATTAATATAAATAAATTCAGGCTTATCTAACGACTCTGATAACACTTTAAGTTCTACTAGCTTATACATTTTTAGCAGTGTTTCATAATTAGTTTCAAGTTTATTACCCAGGTCTTCTGTTCTTATAACCAGCTCATCTCGTGCTGATAGCTGCGCATTTTTATCTCCTGTCGGCTGAAGTACAAAGCGAGCCTGCTCATCTTTCTGATCAATTTGAAAGACAATAGGCAGCAGCGAAGCTTGCATTGCCTCCGACTGTTCTGAAAAGCGGTAAAAAGCAAGTTGCCTGAGTGGTCGACCAATTAAATAAGGCAGTTGCGATACAGAGAAAACCGTTAGAATATTATTTTTATGACAAACCGGTGCCCGCTTAATGGTATAGGATTTTACAATTTCAGCGGTTGCTGATTGTGCCAAAAACAGTATAAGAACAAATACTACACTGTAGAAAAAGCATCCTCGTCGTACTCGACCCTGGCTTACCCCTTTTTCAAAGGGGGTAGCCGGGATAGAAACATGCATTAATTTATAACTCATGCTTTCGCCTGCCCTTTCTTTTTTAACCAGAGCAGGTAAAGCCCGGCCAGACTAAACAAAGCATACAGAGGATAGTTTCCATAGAAAACATAAGGCGTTATTCCCTGCCGGGGCTGAATTTCACCGCTGACCACAGCAGCCTTAAACTGGGGACCACTGACTTTAATCCGCCCCCTGTTATCCACCAGGGCCGTTATACCACTGGTGGTACTGCGGATCAGATCACGGCTGGTTTCCAGGGCTCGCATACGGGCCATTTCCAGATGCTGTGGCGGCGCAAACGAGTTCCCATACCAGCCGTTATTAGAGAGATTAATCATAAAATAGGCCTGTGGAATATCCTTAATAACAGCCGAAGAAAATACATCTTCGTAGCAAATGGTCGTCACAACAGGATAGCCTTTAATAGTCAGCAGCGGCTGCTGCTGGCTGCCGGCACTGAAACCTGACATGGGCATATTAAAAAAGTGCATCAGTCCACGCAGTACACTGGCCAGAGGTACATATTCACCAAAGGGCACCAGGTGAGTTTTATAATAAAAGCCCTGCTTTCCTCCCAGATTAGTGACCGCATTATAATACTGCTGAGTCTCGGCATTATAAACAGGCAGTCCCGCCACCAGCTCACTGTCTGTTTTTTTTGCCTCCCGGCTCAGCTGAGAATAAAAGCCGTGTTCCAGATTATGATAAAAAGAGGGAATGGCATTTTCCGGCCAGACAATAATATCGTGCTTTGTCCACAGAGGTTTACTGAGTGAAACATAGTATGCTTTGGTTTTTTCCAGCTGTGCCCGGCTCCATTTAACCGCCTGATTAACATTGCCCTGCACCATGGCAACCTTTAAAGGCTGTCCCTGAGGATGACTCCACTGCACCGTAGCCAGCCATGCCCCGCCTGCAAAGATAATAACCGCTAAAATAATACTGACTAAAGGACGAATTCGGACCAGTAGCAGGGCCGATAAAAATACCACCAGAAACGACAGGCCGTAAATACCGACAAGCGGAGCATAACCGGCCAGCGGAGTCTGTATCATAGGATAGCCGTTTAATAGCCAGGGGAATCCTGTTAAAAACCAGGTTCTGAGCCACTCCATAAAAACCCAGAGCAGCGGTATATAAAACAATACCAGCAGTGGTTGCGGCATACGCAGAGTATTTTTAAGTTTTACTATTAAGTAGCCGGTCAGAGCATAAAACAGAGCCAGAAAAGCAATAAAAAGACCGGTAAATAAGGCTGCCAGCGACCAGTGTGCTCCGCCGAAATCATGAATGGCCACATACAGCCAGGATACCCCGACGGCAAACAGTCCAATGCCGAATAACCAGCCTTTATAAAAACCTTTACGAGTTGTTTGGGTGTTGAGCAGTTGCCATAAAAACAGCGCCAGTGGAAAAAATATCAGATAGGAAAACACC